>CANJHO010000029.1 GCA_947474165.1 Legionellaceae bacterium | reverse complement strand
TGGTCGACAATTTGGGGACATTCAGGTAAAACGCATACGTCATCCTATCGTTAAAAAATCGAAAAATACAACTATAACAGAGAAAATGATCGCATAATCAGACAAATTGGATAAAAAGTCAGATTGACCGGGTTCGGGCGGGCTCGGGCGGGCTCGGGCGGGCTCGGGCTCGCTCACGGGCTCGTATTAGATCGTGGTTTGTCCAAACTCCAGTTAATTAGTATGGGTGCTATTTTGTTCAATGGTTAATTTAAACCCTAGGCCTTTAAGAATTAAGCCAAACGTATCTAATCGTGGGTTCCCCTTTTTTGACAATATGCTGTATAAATTTTGTCGATTTAAATGTGTTTTTAGTGCAAGCTTTGTCATGCCGCCTTGTGCATCAGTAATATTTCGTAAGGCAACCAGTAAGGCCTCTGAATCATTATCTATTTGATACTCTTCAATAGCAACTTGTAAATACCCATAAGCTTCGTTAGGATCTTTTAAAGAAGCAATGAGCTCTTCATGGTAACTTGCTGTATTTTTAATTAATTTGTCTTTATTCATGGCTTCGCTCCAACAATTCTCGCCAATACATTTTGGCAGTTTTAATGTCTTTCACTTGACTGCTTTTATCTCCGCCACACAATAAAATAACAATTACATCCTCTGCCTCCCCAAAGTAAATGCGATATCCAGAGCCAAAATCAAACTTCAACTCACAAACACCGTCTCCCAGTGGTTTATAATCACCAAAATTCCCTAACTCAACTCGGTCCAAACGCCGTCTTATTCGATGACGAGTGACTGGATCCTTAAGGCAGCTGAGCCAATCTACAAAAGGAACATTTCCTGATGGTGTGATGTAATTCCGTAATACACGATGTTTTATGTCTTTCATTGTTTATTGTCGTTTATAACTGACATATTGTCAACTATAACCAAGCATTCAAAAGCCTCTGACTGGTGAAGGTTTAATTGCTGTGTTTGCGAAATACACACCATAACGAATTATTGTGCAAATAGTTTTCTCATGTTGTTTAATACAGCATAAAAAACCGCTCATTTAAAACCCATCATCAAAATCCTTAATGCTCTCTTAAGAAACACCGTGTATCATATATACCAATATAACTCTCTATCGGGAACGTTCTAACATGCCATATCCTGCTGAATCAATCATGAATACCATTAGAGCCGCGCATCAAGAGGCGCTCACTCGACCCATTGACTTTGTTGTAGCGCCTGATGCAGCGATTGCACCCGCTTATACTGCTTTAATCGCGCAACATCAAAATCAAATCGATGAAATGATTCGTGATGCAACATTTGGCGAAAAATTAATCCAAATGTTGGCGGCCACAGGCGGGGCTTATGTGGTCTATAAAGCAGGGACAGCTCAAGCTACTGCAGGATTCACTTTAAATCCCGTCACAGCATGTGCCAATGCTTTGGGTGGACTATTTAATCAAGTTGCGGCTGCACCCATCGCCATGTTATCCATGGCGATGGCCGCAACGACGTTTAATGCGATTTATACTCAAATGGGTGCCCAGGGTCATCAACAAGCCTATCAAGACCATTTACACAATGAACTTGCAAATAATGAAGCTTATTCAGCGCTGATTAAACAAGCCTTTGATAACATGGCAGAGGAGATGCTCCGTGCATTTTGCTTGCGAGAGATTCGTCTTAAATCATCAGTAAACCAAGCTGAGAAAGAAGAAATCAATCAAGCCTACTTAACTCATGTGCTTCATTTGTTAAATCAAACCATCAAAACCGTTTATGGTGACCATCAGGCCGATATTGATGCCGAACGGGATCAATGGTGGTTATGGACAATGATTAAACAATATTTTGTTAGTCCTGAAGAAAGAAACACAACAACCCAGGCGATCCAACTCGGTCTATTAACATTTGTCAGTGATTTTCATCAACACTTGGCTGATGAAAAGACTTGGATTGGCAAACACCCGATTCGATTTTCAACTATTTCAGGCGTCTTGGGTGTTGTATTAGGGATTGCTGCAACCGCTTTTGTGGGAAGCCTTGCTGCCCTGGTTTGGCCCATAGCGCTTGCAGCGGTCGCTGGTGGCTTGCTATTTGCAGCCATTGGTTTACTTTATGCAAAAAAGGCCCCCTATAAACGAACCTCAGATGAGCGTCTTGCCCATGCAGCATTTAAAGAGGCAGTAGACTCTGGTGAGGATGCATTAAAGGCACGGTTGTTACAAACCAACACATTGAGTGTCGCGGATGTCCAATTATTAGAACAACACAAGAGCAGTGTCACACATGGCTATCTGACAAGGGCCAATGTGGCGGTAGGCACACCCGCCTCTTGGCTAAGAACCTTTGCAAAGCATTATGCGCACAGTAAAGTCGTTGAAAATGATTTTGCGCCCCTCATACTAAACTTAGCGGCGCGCGCAGCCATTCAAACAACTGAGTTGGTCGAGGCTATCCGCCTTTCTACTGCTGAAAATGGTCAATTGCACCCCAATCTTGAAAGATATATAAGCGCAACACGACAATACCTATTGCAAGATAATGGCATATCATTACAAAAAAAATATGAATTCATTGAAAAAACCAAAGAACAGTTATTGGAAGCGATTGCTCAGGTGGGCAATATTGCACTGACTCCTAATTTAAATACCTTCTTTAAAGCACTGTATGGCAATGATGATCAACTGGAACTGGCACGCATATTTTGCCCAATGGTGAGTCATGATCATGCCAATGTCACGGCTTATAATCCATTATTAGAAAAAGCCAATCAATTAGACGGGATTTTAAGAAACAAGCCGCAACCTGTGCTTTTGGGTAGCAATGACTATTGGTTGTCATTGGGCATTAATCCACCGCAACAACCTGCAATTTCTGACGCGACTATTGATGAACTTTTATATAACAGCCTGCATTTTTTAAGAGAAATCAGTCCCCCTGTGCGCAGGGGCAATGAAACAGAAGCCACCCATAGTGAGGCCTATTATCTTTATCGCACCTTACTCATGCGCCAGCTTGCTGAACTGGTGTTCACTCATAAAATTCATGTAGAAAAAATTAAAACATTTATTCAGAACAGCTTGCATGAAACAATAGGCATGGCCGCTAGCGTTGATGACGTATTATCCGATATTTTTTATCATGAGATTCACAAGCCAACCCCAGGGCCTGATCATAGAACCATCGCAGCCTATCCCACTGCAACCGTGAAAGGCGTGGAATATGTTGCTAGTGCGCTTCGTATTGATCTCGCCTATCATCCCATTACATCCCCCGCAGCCCAACTTGAGCAATGCATTAATACCTATGTTGAGACCAGCGAGATGGTATTCGGTGATACAAGGCCTGAGGCCCTCGCTCAGTTGAATTTCGAAAATATTCAAAATCTAGAGACGATGAATTTATTGATAGAGAACAGCCTCCGCCTACTGAATTCATTAAATACCCCCCCATCCCCCAATGAGCCGTGGAATAAAGCACCAATCAATTTATATTACGCATATAAAGATGTGATGACTCGACAAGCCCTGTTCACGCTTAAATCAATCGTCCAATCACTTTCACGGTGCAATCCAAATACTGATGGAGAAAAGATTCATGCTTTGCGCCAAGCTTTTATTCGGATGAATGCTTTTTTATCTGAATCTTGCTATCAATTAGAGGATTCACATGCTGCAAAACAATTTTTAGCGTCATACAATCTTTCAGCGAGTGTTGATGATAATCATCATGAATTGGTTATTTTAGCTCAACTTCATGTTGAGTCTTTTGATCTCAGTAAAATTTATGAAGGTGATATACGCGTTAATATGCCTGAGTTAAAACCACTTCAAACAAACTTGAAGTTAATCAAAATTGAGGTGGTGGAGTTGGATGCAGAAACGGTCCTAGTGAACTACCTTCGCGGCAGAGATAGTGAGCCAGTCCACGGCGTTGAACCACGAATCGCCCAACAAACGGTGAGTCAAAAACTTTATGATTATTTTTCAAATAAACTGGCTGAATTTATCCCGACATTTAGCTTTTTGGACAATAAGGAGAAACAACTGCACCGGATCAGAACCCTTGGCCTTTTTGCTAAAGGTACGCCTGCTGCATGGGAAAGAACGCGAAAAATTTATCAAAAAAATCACCCTGAAAGTGCAGGCTATCTTGAAGAATCTATTGGGCAATATGAAAGGGCTGCAATAGGAAAAATGAACGAATTGATACTTGAATTAAAAAACAACGATGGTAAAAAACAACCCTTACCTAAGTTAGAAAGCTACATCAAGGATGCGAGCACCTATTTGGAATCAAATTTGGATAAGGACACCCCTGAAAAAAATATTGCAAAAGAACACATGAAAGAACTGTTACTGACCGTCATTGCAGAAAGTGAAATTAAGACAATTCCCGATCAGCTCTTAATGTTTGTGAATGAGAAATTAGGCGGAAATGACGACCAAATCGTTCTAGCACAGCACTTCTGCCCGATAACCGATGATGAGGGTGCGTATCGGCATTTAATGACTAAAGCTGATGAACTATGTCTTATGATTCAAAATGAAAAAGAGCATAGAAGAGACGTTTTACTGGGCGATACACAATACCGGTATTATTTAGGACAACAGCCGATTGAACAGGCGCCCATTACGCCAGACAGCATCCGCACGTTATTAAACAATACTAAACTATTCCTACGAAAACTAAGCCGCGCAGTGGAGTTTGATGATATGAATAACTGTCGACACACGGAAGCTTTTTACTTATATCGTACGCTTTTAATTCGACAACTGGCTATGTTAGTTCACGATCAAAGAGTTGAGCAACCGATAAAAGAGATCATTAAGGCATTTATTAACAATACACTGCATGTCGACCCCGAACTTATCCTTGAAGACATTTGCGCCCACAACGACGAGACCGAGCACTACCATAGCAACCTTAGTCTTGTAGCCGGTGCAATACGACTCGATCTAGCCTACCATCCTGCTCTGTCGCCGATAGCGTTATTAGATGACACCATCGCCACTTATTTGAAAGTTAGACATCATGCGTTAATTTTTGGTGACTCAAACCCCACCACACTGGCTCATCTAAGTCCTGAAAACCAAGCACAATTTTTAAACGCCATTCCTAAATTTTTAGAGGATACATTCGCTTTTTCACAGCTTTTGGCATCAAGTGCTGAAAGACATCAGGATTGGGATAACGCACCCATTGACTTAAACCATGCTTACAAGCATAGGGTAACAAAAGGAGCGATTCAGCTGCTAAAAACCATACTTGAGTCTTTATCTAAAAGCGATCCTGAAAATATACCCGCATTAAGGAGAGCGTATTCTCAGGTCTATAAATTTTTAACAAATGAAAACGTTTGTTATGGCCTTCATGATGATACAAATGAGACGGCCACACAGACCCTGCGGGCTTTTTATCTTTACTGTACAGAGATGAATGATGTCGATCTAAGGCAAAAAGCTATTGAGGACCATTCAAAAATTAATCTTGATGAATTCCGTAACCAGAATTATATCCTCCAGAGGACTCCTTCTGATATTTCTCAATCCATTTTAGAAGACGAGGTTATAGAGGAAGTCATTGAGACTGCAGTCAAGTTTGATGCAAGTATATTCAGCAGTTGTATGTTCATTGAAATGAATCCTTCTCTGAGAAGCCGTAATCCCAGTCCTGAGAGCAGTGCTGATAAGGGAGAACCCGGTGCATTAGTCAGTGTATCTATAAATCCAAATTTATTTTTCGCTGCAGAAGCAGAAAAGACCCCTGCTGCGTTGGCCGAAGGCCAGCAAGAACAACATGGGCTGTAGCCTGCTTGTTAATCCGAGCCACGACTATCAGGGAGTGGATCTTGAAACAGGGCTCCACTTGCTAACGCGCGTGGCTCGGATTACCCGGTCAAAACCAAATGGAAACGGTACTAGTGCCGCATCAACATTGAATCCTCGGGTTGGCGCTTAGCTTGCATGCATCTTTAAACGATTTTATTAGGCACTAGAAATCTTCCCAAACATCATTTTCTTTAAGATATGGACTGGCTTCATCACGCAATAGGGCAATGCGCTGGTGCTTCTTGATTTCTTTGAGTTGAGAGGCAGAGGGTTCATGTCTCGCATCAAATTCAAATAAAAAACGATCGTAGGGGCTCACGTAAGCTTTATTAATATCATGTTTAGTCATACCATGCCTCTAAAAATTATCATTTTAACAAAACTAAATGGAAACGATACTAGCAATTTTATCGGGTTTTCATTAAAGTTACCACCCATCTTAATCAAACGTATCGGAAATGCTGACCATGTCGATTAAAAAAGCAGAGTTACATGTACACTTGGAAGGGACCATCACGCCCCTATTGGCTCATAAATTAGCCAAACGCAATCAACTCACGATTCCTGAGCAACTGATTGCCCCAGATGGCACAAGCTATTTATCGCGTGATTTTCTGCATTTTCTGCAAGTCTATGACACCTTGGCTGCCCTCATCAAAACCCCACAAGATTATTATGATATTACCTTTGATTATTTGCGGGCCAATGCACTTGAAAACACGCTCTACGTTGAAATGATGTATTCCCCTGATCATGCAGAGATGGTCAGTGCCATCCCCTCTATTGAGCATTTACGTGCCATTCAACAAGCCATTGATGATGCAAAAGCGCAATTTGATATTGTGGGTCGCATCATCGTTACCGCAGTTCGTCATTTTGGTGCTGATGCTGCCATTCGTGTCGCCCAACAAATCAGCAAAGAATCTGTCCCTTGTGTGACAGGGTTTGGATTGGGGGGGGATGAAGTTAATTTCCCACCCAAATTATTTACCAAAGCCTACCAAATTGCCGCAACAGAAGCCGGTTTATTTTGCACTGTCCATGCTGGAGAATTTGCCCCAGCCAGCGGGATGTTAGAGGCCATTGAACACCTCCCCATTCAACGAATAGGTCATGGGGTGCAAGCCATTCACTCGCCCGAAACCATCGCCCTATTAAAGGAACGCAATATCGCCTTAGAAGTTTGCCCAACCAGTAATATCAAACTGGGCCTTTTCAACGACTTTAGCAGCCATCCATTCCCCAAACTGCTGGAAGCAGGCATTAAAGTCAGCCTTAATTCAGATGACCCCCCCTTCATGAGCACCACATTAGCAAAAGAATATGCGCTAACCCAAAAAGCCTATCATTACAGCGATGAAACGATGGAAGCCATTACATCTATGGCGATAGAGTGTGCTTTTGTTGATGAAGAAACCAAAAAGGCCCTGCGAGCTAAAATGATGACCCCAGAATATGCGGGGTAAATCCTGAGTGATCCTCTCATTTCATCGGAAAGAGCTATCCCCTCAAAAGGTAGCACGACTCTAGAAAAAATGAGGGGGTTCTTGAGGTATGTTCAGGGCTAAATCATGTGTGATTAAAATAGTGTATAATAGACAGCATGATGAAATTAAACGTAAGGCCCCAGGTAACCAGGCCGATGGCATTAAAATGAGATGAAGCATTATGTCACGATACCTTGACCCAAAAGCGGATGAAAAAGCCGCTTATACACCAGGTGAGTTGGCGGTATACGAGGGCTACTGGGATCAAGTCAGGCGTGAAAAAACACTCATGAGTGATAAATTTGCTGAGGGTGAAATTAAAGGAAAAGCTGAAGGAAAAGCTGAGGGCAAAGCTGAGGGTGAGCAAATAGCCATCGAAAAAGTAGCCATCAACATGTTAAAAGACAATGAGCCATTAGATAAAATTAGTCGATTTACTGGCTTGTCTCAAAACAATATAATGAAACTTAAAAACAGCTTATAATTTTTTTTACAACTCGCTGCGAAGCGAGTCCAAGATCCCGTTATACTGCGTGTGACCACACGCAGTATAACGGGATCCGAACTCAAACCATCGTTTCCATGTATTCCCGCAATTTTTTCATCGCATTTTTTTCTAATTGACGAACACGTTCAGCAGACACACCATATTTTTCGGCCAAAGCATGCAAGGTCACGGCCTTGTCATCCAATAACCAACGTTGCTGTAGAATATCCTGGCTGCGTTCATCTAGCCGTGCCAAAGCCAAATGCAATTTTTCATGGTTTTGCGTGCCGCTGTCCTCTTGTTCAAACAAATAGGCCGGGTCACTTTTCATATCCTGTAAATAGCGTGCGGGGGCTGTTTTATAGGATACATCATCGTCATCCGAGTCTGTCCCATCATAAGGCGCATCCATGGCATTTAAGCGCTGCTCCATCACCAGGACTTCTTCACGACTCACGCCCAAATCATTGGCGACAGCATCGACTTCTTCATGACTCAGCCAGCCTAAACGTTTTTTCATCTGCCGCATGTTAAAAAATAACTTGCGTTGTGCTTTGGTGGTTGCCACTTTAACAATACGCCAATTGTGCAACACAAACTCATGAATTTCTGCTTTAATCCAATGCACGGCAAAGGACACCAAGCGAACCCCCATGTCAGGGTCAAACCGTTTCACGGCCTTCATTAAACCAACATTGCCTTCTTGGATTAAATCATTCAGTGCCAAACCATAACCTAAATACCCACGAGCAACCCGAATAACATAGCGCAAATGAGCCAACACCAAGCGACGGGCCCCTTCTAAATCGCCATCTTCATGAAACCGCTTGGCGCAATCATACTCTTCCTCAGCAGAAAGCATCGGGATTTGATTGGCCCGATAGATATAAGCATCAAGGCTGCCGATGGGCACGCCGATTGTTGAAAGTTCTAATGTCGAATTCATTTCTTCTCTCTGATAGTGTAACCAGACCGAGCCATTATCCTAGAAAAAACCATTTGAATCTATAGCCAATCCACCTAAATAATAGGGGGATTTATCGTCTCGCCAACTGCTGAAACATCGAGAGCGCGTGCTCTTTTTTAATAGAATAATCTTGCTCTTCATCATCAGAGGAATCTTCAGCATAAAGATATGCCGTCACACCCTGATTTCCAGGTAAGTGATAGACACAAGCGGATACGGAGCCATTCTCATCATCTATTTTGTAAGTGAAGGGGGCCTCAGCAACAAGCTGTAATTTTGGAATTAATCCATTCACCTTGTCTAACAGGGTCTCTCCCGATACTAAATTGACTGGATAAATGACAAAAGTAAAAGGTTCATTGGCCCCAGAGGGATAATCTGCCCCAGCAATCAGGTTCATGCTTTTTGATGAAACATCATATCCATAGCTGAGATTAAAATCAAAAGAAGACACTTTAAAATGATGGATAGAGGGACAGCTTGTTAAATCAGCACTTTTAGCAAAAACCACACTAGAACAAACCATACAACCCATCACTAAAGATATCATTTTAAAAAAAACACGCACCCTATTCCCCTTTATGGTCAGTTAAGCAGTCAATTAAATATTTTATTTAAATCAAACAGCCTACTATTATGACACGAAGATTACTTTGGGATCAACACTTGACCTCGATGCCCTGTGATCAAGTCACGAGCCAGACGAAGGAATGATGATTCACTGGCCCCGAAAAACAAAACCAACACGGCTTGATCAAAAATTATCTTTATGAAAAACAAATAATCATGTATAATATGTCTAAATTTAACTCAATGAGACAACAATGACACTTCCAATCATTATCATGCCTGAACGTCATTGGGATGCCGATGCTAAAAGGGCGCTTGCAGGCTCACTGCCTTTATTGGCTGCTCAAGGCTACAATACATTGTGCTTTGAGGCGCCAATCGATGAAGACGAATCCACGATCATTAAAGGGATAGCATCAACCATTCAATTCGCACAGGACAGGTATGCTGAAGCGATGCCCTTGCTGCAACGCCGTGGAATCGATTTGAATTTATCTGAAATGAATTATAGTGATTTAGAGCAATTACTCCTTCACTATGTTTCCTCGAAACACTCTAAAGCAATGGCTCTGTGGTTTAGAGAATTACCTGGCCATGTAGAAAAGCTTGAGCTAGTAAAAAAAGCCAAGCACTTGAATATGGCTATTTCTGGTGTTGATCTGACTCAAGAAAAACTAGACCCATTGCGCAGTATAAATGCACAAATTAATATTGAAATGAAATTAAACCAGATTAATTTATTAGACGATGAGCGAATCGCTGCATTTAAAATGAACCTTCTTGATTTGCAACGAAAGGGCCGAGGCGTTATTTTTGTTGTCGGACAACTCCATTATGAACGATTGGTAGAAGTCTTTTCAAAAGAAAATGTACTTGAGGATATTATTTTTGCCCACCCTCACTCACCAAGGTGTTTGGATAGTTCAATTGATGATCGCCCATTGAAAAACATGCAACATATGCCAGGCCTAACCCTGATTGAACAAGAAATACATAAACCTGAAAATAATAGTACTTTTTCTACGTTATTAAATACTACCCTCAAATTAAAAATCGACCGCTACAAACCAATTGACCCCACCATGATTTCGGAATGGCTCAAGGAAAAAACAGGATTGGCATTTGATTTTTATATTCGCCCGAGTATGCATCTAGATGCCTATTACCCCATAGCGCCTGAAGAAAATGCAGCCATTGAGATCACGGCAAAGCAATTGAATGCTGTGGGGATTCAGGGTTCTTTTACCTTTTTTAAAGGCCGTGAGACTTATTGTATTCCCTGCATTAACTCAGATAAGGTCAGTAATGCAATAAAAAACTGGGGCACAACCCAGGGCTAAATCATGTGTGACCCACAAGTTTATTAGATCGTGATTGATATATCGCGCCTTTTTAACCGAGATCTAATCAGCCGCGGCGTGTCGGGGGCCTGTCATGGTAGTTCGTATTGTCCGTGCTCACTGCGTTCCGCGCGGAAAATACAAACCACCATGCCACCCCTCCAGTTATACAGACTAGTCTATTTGGAGGGGTGGCGTGGTGGTCTTTGTTTTTCACGCGGAGCTTGCGAGCATGTAAAACGAAGACTACCATGACAGGCCCCCGACACGCCGTGGCTGATTAGGACTTGGCGGAATGTGGGTAAGACAACCCCCTATACTGGCTCAATGGCCAAAAGCTGTTTTCTAACCGACAAACTAGCCCCCAGCCAACCCAATGTGATTGCAGAAAGCACGAGCAGCCCGGCCTGACGAAAGGTGAGGCCCACAAGGGAATAATGCATTTGATAGGTGCCTGCCAATTGATTCACAACCGATGTGAGGCTCTGCATGAACAGATTGACCAGGAGAACCGCCATTAAGGCGCCAGCCAAACCGTACCAAATGCCTGAATATAAAAAAGGTCTTAAAATATAAGCGTCTCTAGCCCCCACAAGCTTTAACACCTGAATTTCCTCATGACGATTAGAAATAGCCAGCCGCAATGTATTGCCGATGATCAACACCACCGCGAGAGCCAGTAATAACATCAACCCATGGGCAAAACTTGTAATAAAACCAAGAATGGCACGCAGACGATTAACCCATTGAATGTCTAGCATGGCTTGATCCACCTCGGGATAGGCTTTGAGTTGCAAATATAGCTGATTCAGTTGCTCTGAATAACGCACCTGTTGCGTTGGCGTCACATCAATCAAGACTGGCAAAGGATTTTCAGGCAAAAACCGCATCATGTCCTGCATCCCTTCCTGCTTTTGGAGCGCTAAAAGCCCCTCGGCTGAAGAGGTCAAGGTCACCTTCTCAACCCCTGGCAGCTTTTTAATGCGTGCCAAAACACTGGCCTCTACGGCCGGAGATAGCGGTGACTTAAGGTAGAGTGAAATAGAACCACCCCGTTGCCAACTCACCAGTAACTGATTCAAATTATCAGACATCACCCAAAAGAGCATGGGCAACACCAAGGTAATCGCAATCACAAGGACTGTCATCACTGTGGCAAGGGGTTTTCGATAAAGCGTTCTAAAGCTACCCAATGCCGCTTGCACATGATAACCCAACAAGGTACGAAGTTTAGTTAACATATCCGCCCACCTTTCAACATGACAATGCGATGGCGCATCCCGGCAATCAAGGCTAAATCATGGGTCGCTATCAACACAGCAACACCCGCGTCATTAAATTGGGCAAATAGTTTCATGACGTCTGCCGATAAGGCTGGATCAAGATTACCCGTCGGTTCATCTGCTAATAAAATAGATGGCTTATGAACCACAGCACGGGCAAGGCCTACCCGCTGTTGCTCTCCCCCTGACAGATGATGCGGCTGGATTTTTTCTTTATTCAACAATCCCACCATGTCCAGTGCCGCATGCACCCGTTTGCTTATTTGCTGCGGGGCAAGCCCCTGAATCTGCAGGGGCAGTGCGACATTGTCAAACACCGAGCGATCGCTTAAAAGATGAGGGGATTGAAAGGTAATCCCTAAATTTTTTCGATAATTAGACCTATCGCGTTTTTTAAGCTGATTTAAAAGAAGCCCATCAACCACAATCTGACCTGAAGAGGGCTCATCCAGCAAAGCGATGAGTTTAAGCAATGTGCTTTTTCCGGCGCCAGAATGCCCGGTAAGAAAAGCCATTTCGCCTTTTTCCAAATAAAAATCAACCTGGCTCAATGCTTCAAAGCCACCTGGATACCGTTTACTAACCTGATTAAATGTGATCATCATTGAAAATTGCATTAACGAATTGCGATGCATCAAAGGGTCGCAAGTCATCAATTCCTTCACCTAGGCCCACATATCGAAATGGTATCCTTAATTCATTGGCAATGGCAAACATTATTCCACCTTTGGCCGTGCCATCCAGTTTTGTCATGATAATTCCGGTTAAACCGATGGCTTCATGAAATTGACGGGCTTGAATCAACGCATTTTGACCAATACTAGCATCCAACACCAACATCGTCTCGTGAGGCAATGCGGGGTCAATTTTCTTCATCACACGTTTCACTTTCTTCAATTCTTCCATCAAATTGCTTTGCGTGTGCAAACGCCCTGCTGTGTCTGCAATTAATACATCAATGCTGCGCGCTTTGGCAGCATTGATGGCATCAAAAATAACCGAAGCACTATCAGCCCCTGTATGTTGGGCGACGACTGTCACCTGATTACGCGTCCCCCAAACCTGCAGCTGTTCGACTGCGGCCGCACGAAACGTATCGCCTGCCGCCAGTAGGACCTTTTTACCCTCTTGCTGGTATTGCTTTGCTAATTTCCCAATGGTCGTTGTTTTACCCGCACCATTGACGCCCACCATCAAAATAACAAACGGTGAGTTATCAGTGGAAGCGCTTAAAGGGGGCGCGTTAATGCAAAGCATCGCTTGTAAGCGCATTTTTAGTGCTTTATACACCGCATCGCCATCAGCCAATTGGTTTCTTGCTAAATCATCGCTGACTTGCTTTAAAAGGAAGGTGGTGGTTTCAATTCCTAAATCAGCACCTAATAACATCTCCTCTAAATCATCCAGGACGGTGGCATCGATTTCCTTTTTTCCAAGCAATAACCTTCCTAAGCCATCACCCAGTTGATGACGGGTTTTACTAAGGCCCTGCTTAAATCGAGCGAGAAAACCCGCTTTAACGGGCTCGACATCTGCCCCACAAGGGTCTGCCAACCCAAGGTTTGAAGCGGGATTAATAGGATCTGACAATGCCCCTTCTAACGGGTCAGCATTTTGATTTCGTTTAAACCATTTGATCATAAGTATACAAAGCCATGAAAATATGGAATTCTATCACTTTTTTCATCGAGGTGTGCCATGCGTTTTATATTGTTTACATTATTAACGCTGCTTTCCTGCCAAACATTTAGCCAAGCACAGGAATTTATCTTAAATAATGGCCTGAAAATTATTGTAAAAGAAGATCATCGCTCGCCTGCTGCCGTCTCCATGATATGGTATAACGTAGGCTCTGCCGATGAGCCCGGGGGAATCACTGGCGTTTCACATGCCCTCGAACATTTAATGTTTAAAGGCACAGAAAAATATCCATTGGGCTACTTTTCAAAAACAATTTCAGCCCTTGGCGGACAAGAAAATGCCGTGACCAACAACGATTACACTGCTTTTTTTGAAAAAATTTCAGCCCTAAACTTAAGCAAAGTTTTTAAACTTGAAGCCGACCGCATGCAACATTTATTGCTTGATAAAGAAGAGTTTAATAAGGAAATGAAAGTCATTCGAGAAGAGCGGCGATTACGCACCGATGACAACCCCCAAGCATTGGCCTTTGAGCGATTTTTAGCAACAGCGCACCTCACAGCCCCCTATCATCATCCCGTGATAGGCTGGATGGTCGATTTAAAACAACTGCGAGTCAGTGATGCAAGGGCTTGGTATCATCATTATTATGCCCCGAACAATGCCACGTTGGTCGTGGTTGGCGATGTGAAGGCAAAAGAAGTGCTTGCATTAGCCCAAAAATATTTCGGGCCCTTACAACAACGCCCACAAACCGTGCGCGAGCCACAAATTGAACCTCCTGCCTTGGGTAAAAAAATGGTGACCGTTCGCGCGCCAGGCCAACTCCCCTTGCTCATGCTAGGATTTACCGTGCCCAGCGTCAAAACCACAACCCCTCAAACGAAGACGGACCCCTATGCCTTAGAAATCATATCCAACCTGCTTGGCGCTGGTAACAATGGCCGTTTAACCACACAATTGGTTCGTGGACAACAAAATGCCAGTGACGTTGAGATTTTTTACAACTTATATGCCCGCTATCAAACACAATTTGTACTCTATGGCCTACCCAGCCAATCCAATACGATAGTCAAATTAAAGCAAGGTATTTTAAGTGAATTAAATCGACTCAAAACTGAGCCAGTTAGCATCAAGGAACTTCAACGCATAAAAACGCAAATCATCGCACAAAAAACGTTTGAAAAGGATTCTATTTTTAGTCAAGCCATGGAGTTAGGTCTCTTGGAAACCGTGGGCCTGGGGTGGAAAACAGCTGAAACCTACGAGAATCAAATCAATAGTATCACGCCGCTACAATTACAAAAAACAGCGCTTCATTATTTTCAAGAAAACAACATGACAGAAGCCCTATTAATACCAACGAAGCCCGAAGGGAGCCATCCATGAAAAAACAACTGAGCACCCTATTCATCACCTTCCTAAGCTGGCTTATGCCGCCACTCCTTCACGCCAAGCCATTAGAGCCCTCGCTATGGCAAACCAAAAATGGAGCACAGGTGATATTTTATCAAACCCTAGAAGTTCCAATGCTCGACCTAAGCATTGCCTTTGCTGCAGGCTCTGCACACGATGGAAAAGCCTTTGGATTAAGTGCCCTCACCACCCAATTGTTAAACCAAGGGAGTCGTGGTGTTAATGCCAATCTCATGGCAGAACAATTGGCCGCAACCGGCGCACAATTCGAAGCACAAAGCAATAAAGACATGGTGAGCTTCAATCTCAAAACCTTGACTGCCCCCGAGAACCTAAGCAAGGCAACCGAGTTATTTTCAACCATTGTTAGTGGCCCTGATTTTCCAATCGAATCTTTTGATCGTGAAAAAAAACAACAACTCATGGCCATTGCTCAGGCACACCAATCGCCTGAAGAAATGGCCAATCAAACTTTTTTTAAGATCCTATACCAACAACACCCCTATGCCCATCCCAGTATCGGTCTACATGAAACCGTCAGTGCATTAACCATTGAACAAGTTCGTGGCTTTTATCAACAATTTTTCAACGCGAACAACGCAATTATTGTGCTCGTAGGCGCCATTGATGAACCAAGAGCCAGACAATTGGCCGAATCGTTCACCAAAAACCTGCCCAAAGGGTATGCAGCCAAAGCCATTCCGCCAGCGGAATCCTTGAAAACAGAAATCAACGTCGAGGTGCCCTTCCCCTCCTCACAAACGATATTGCGCCTAGGCCAAATGGGCATTGAACCTCATAACCCCCACTATTTTCCCCTTCAAGTGGGCAATTATATTTTAGGCGGCAGCAGCATGCTTTCCCGATTGACTTATGAGCTGCGTGAAAAAAGAGGCCTGACTTACGGTATATCCAGTCAATTGTTGCCCATGCCAGGCAAGGGGCTTTTTTTAATCAGTTTTTCGACAAGACACCGTCAAGCCAAGACCGCCAAAGATCTGACACGCGACATTCTAGCATCTTTCATCAAAAATGGGCCGAATGAGGCCGAGCTTGTCGCCGCCAAACAATACTTAACCGGTAATTTTCCTTTATCCATGGGCAGCAATCGAAGCATTGCCAACTTATTATTAAAAATTGCTTTTTATCATTTACCCAAAGATTACTTACAAACCTATATTGACCATATCAATGCCGTCAGTGCAGAAGAAATAAAAAAAGCGTTCCAGGAGCTCATTACACCCAATAAATTATTAGAAGTGTCTGTGGGTAAACCATGAAGACGAAATCCACCCTACGCATTATCGGAGGACAGTTTCGAGGAAAAAAATTGCAATTTCCAGCCATCGAAGGTTTGCGACCAACGCCTGACAGAATCCGTGAAACCTTATTTAACTGGTTGATGAACGACATACATGATGCCCACTGCCTGGATGCATTTGCAGGCAGTGGGGCCCTTGGCTTTGAAGCGTTTTCACGTGGTGCAGGACAAGTCACACTCCTAGAACAAGATGCAACAGCCTATGGCAACCTACTCAAATTAGCCACGTCATTTCACTCCCCCAAGCTAGGGGTAAAAAAAATAGATGCGCTTGAATTTTTACGAAGCACTTCAGTACAATTTAATATTATATTTCTCGACCCCCCCTTTGCAAAAAACTACCTCCCTCAATGTTTGGAGATCATTGCGGCTGCTGATTTATTAATGGACAATGGGTTGGTTTACCTCGAATCACCAGAGGAAGTGGTCACAAACCCCTCCCTCTGGGAACCTATTAAATTAAAACGTGCAGGGCGGGTTGTTTATGGATTGTATAAAAAAACCACGTAATATCGAAATAAATTAAAAACTTGCCTTCTGCTTGACAAGCTGCCTTGCTCCTGTTTCAATCAATCTATTCCCTACCTTTATAAAATGGAATAGATGAACAAAAAGCTTCTTTTGCTTTTTTTTGCTGCCACTCTGATTGCGGGTTGCGCAACCGTCACTTATAAAAAGCCCCCATACAATAAACCAAGTGATGATGCCAGCATCAAACTGGCTGAAGCGGCGAATTCGGTCAGTGATTCAATGCTGCAAATGGCGCGCATTGAAAAAGTCATTACACCACCAAATAAAGACAACGCCCTAACCATCCCCAATGCCTACAATTTACAAGCACGGGCCTCCGTTGATTGGGCAGGTCCTATTGCTGAACTTACCTCTCGAATTGCGAAAGCAGCCCATTTTCGTCTACGAATTCTGGGCAAAGAACCTGCCATTCCTGTTCTCATTAGCCTAGATATTCAAGATGAAAGTTTGGCTGAAATTTTACGTGACATCGATTACCAAGCCGGAAAAAAGGCTTATATTCACGTCTATCCTAACAGTCAGGTTGTTGAATTACGCTATGCTAAAATTTACTCCTAAGTTAAGCCTCCTTCTCCTGTCACTACTGGTGGCCTGCTCATCTAATGTTCAGGTCGGTGACACGGGCTCCCTTGCCGGATTACAACAAATGGCCAGCACCAAAGCCGGGAAATCTCGTGGGTTGCCTGCCATGGGAAAAATACGAGAAATGGCGATCAAAGAAACCGCCTTAAGTTTAGGGGCGCAATCCGCGCTGGCTTGGCGGGCGAAATACATCAATGATCAATTGGTTAATCAATCCCGTAATTTAGATGCAATTTACGACTTTAACGCATTAACGCTTGAACATAATATTTTACCCCCTGTCTTACTTGAAGGACGCAATACCTTAAATCTTGCTGATACCCAAACCATCCGTATTGCCGATCGCACGTATAAAGTATCCAAACAAGCACGCTTTATTACCACCCCACCCAACTGGCGACAATATCTATGGATGGATTATAAAAAACCGGAATACCCCCATGCAACACTATTACCAAAGACCAAACAAGAACGACAAGTTTGGTGTATCTATATCGATAAAGGATGGAATAATGGGGTGGATCAAGCCAATATTATTCTTGAAGAAAGCATCGCACGAATCAAAGAAGATTTTGCAGGCATGATTTTGTACCGCAAACTGCTGGCAATGAACATGGTTTCCCCGCCCTATGTCTCTCATACCGACCTCGGTGTCACTGGCGATGGGGAAGAAATTCGTATTGATGACAGGGTGTTGCGTATCACGGCCTTACCGGCATTAAATGTGAATAGTAATGAATGGCGAGCCGCTGTTGAAAAAGATGAAGAGGCGCTGGAACAGTTTAACAATATGGAAAAACTGGTTAAAACAACCAAAATCAACATTACTAGCAAAGCGTGGCAGCCTATTATTGCACCGGTTAATTAGTCGCTGGCGCTTCTAATTAGAACCGGTGACCAGGGGGGATTTTGGAAACAAATAGTGCACATATTAATTTAATGCCTGATGAGCCCACTCGTTTTACGCCCATTTTTATGGATAGAGTGCTTGAACATGCTGAGAAACTCAGTGCCTCGGATATTACCATTCAAACCAATGAACCCATTTACGCTGAGGTCTATGGTGTTTTGATTAAAATGACCAATCGTCGACTTTCAAACACTGAACTGGGTGATTTAATTAATTCCATCTATGGGCCCAATGCAACAACACAACTGCTTTCTGGTAAGGATATTGACACGCATTATGAATTTAGACCCAATCGTGGGGTTCGCTATCGATACCGTGTCAATGCAACGGCCTGCTTGGTTGAAGGCCATGATGCCATTCAAATCACCTTGCGAACGATTCCAACCACACCACCAAAACTCGAAACAATGGATTTACCTAAAAATATTCTTGAGGCCATTGCACCCCAAGAGGGCATTGTATTTATCACAGGGGCTACCGGCTCCGGGAAATCCACCCTTTTGGCATCAATTGTACGTAGTCTGATAGAAACTGAAGATTCAAACAGAAAAGTGTTGACCTATGAAGCGCCCATTGAATTTGTATATGATGAGATAGAAACCACTTCATCGGTGGTCAGTCAATCTGAAATTCCAAGGCACCTGCCGAGCTTTGCTGAGGGTGTTCGCAATGCCTTACGTCGTAAACCTCGGCTGATTATGGTAGGTGAGTGCCGAGATGCCGAAACCATTAGTGCGGCATTAGAAGCAGCCCTTACGGGGCATCCCGTCTATACCACCCTACACACCTCAGGTGTGGCTGAAACCATGCGTCGTTTAGTCACCTCGTTCTCTGGTGAAGAACGATTGGGTCGTACCATCGATATTCTTGAAACCATTCGTCTTTGTATTTGGCAGAAACTAGTGCCGACTGTCGATGGAAAACGCGTTCCCTTGCGTGAATATTTAGTCTTTGATGAAGAAGCCCGAGATATTCTTCTAGAAGGTGACCCGAACGATGTCACCACAACCACTCGAAAATTAATTCGCCAACGGGGGCAATTAATGACCCTTGACGCGAAAGAGAAATTCAAGCAAGGCATTATCAGTGAACGGACCTATAAAATAATTATGGCAGGAACGAAAGAGTATCAACAGTAAGGCGTGGCAGTAGCAGCAATTCTGCGCGAAAAAACGAAGTGTGTGCGAAAAACAACTTAAATGACCATCTAATGAGCATCGCCAATATGCTCTTTTTCATTCACCCAGAATTGCTGCGCTGGCAATCAAACCACAAGAACAAATTTAATTCATTTTGAGAAACCTGTTGTCATCCACGCCAGATGGTTGTAAACTTCGCACCATGTAATTTCCCATCTGTGGTGAGCGTGCATACCGAATTTTGCGCTGATACACTTTTACTCAGAAATCCTCTAAATAAATTCAGGAAAAAAAGTGCGCGCGCGAAGGTCTTGCCACAAAAAACATCTTATATTAATCAAAGTTACGGCGCACTCGATGGCTTATCAACCAGTTATAGTATAGTCCGCTTTTATTTTGATGTGGGTTATGCAAACACCAGTCTTTCTTCCCCGGACCTTATCCATGATTGGTTAATGACCTCTGAAGGGCTAGCCACAGCTGCCACTGAAGCATTTATTATTATCACCCTTAGCACAATTGCCAATAGCACCGATACAAAGGATGAGAATCAAGTTAAACAATGGATAATATCCTATTGGCCCTACTTGCGTGATACCTTTAAGAGCATTAAAAACGCCTATCGAACCACACGCACCACCCTTCAGGTCATTGACAACTTTTTCAATAGAGGGCTTATTCACTACACACTCCCCCTCAGTGCAACACTGGGTTTTCTTGCCATTCTTAATCGATGTGCTATTCGTTATTCACGCAATGAACGCGCCAATAAAGTCAAATACAACTTAAGTTTACTCATTCTAATACAACAATCACCCACCCTAACCGCGGATCAATGCAAGGAAAAGCATCGAGAGATAAAGTATGAGGGGACGGGTATGTGTAGGGTAAGTTTAATTGCAGCATTTTATAGTGGATTAATTGATGGTCTTTATCTGCACATGGGGATGATGACCTTAACCCCATTGTCTCCGCCACTTTTTATCATGGCTTTTTCTTTTTCTGCTTTTTTTTCTTTACTTTGTATTGCTACACGACTTTATGAAATATGTAACGAACAACGTGAGTTGAGCATAACCCAAGAAAAAATTAAATTACTCCTCTGTGCTAAAGAATTGGAAAGATTACTGACTCAGTTACAAGAAGAATCACAGAACCCTTTTCACCCTCAGAAACCCCGTGATGAACAAATGCTTCTTTTTCATTCCGTCAATCAAACGTTAAAAGCGCTAGAAAAAATACAATTGAATCTACAATCGAAGGTCAGCCTATCTTATACCGCAGCATTTCTTGCAGGTCTTCGAGGCGGTTTGGCCGCATATGGTGCTCTAGAGAGCCTAATATTTGCGATTTTTACAGTAACCACCCTGATGTTCATTCCCGTTCCACCTTTGCTCATCATCAGTGGCGTTATTGCGGGGCTCTGCTGTTTACTTGGTTTTTCAACCTACTCAGTGATTCAGCAGCACTTACATATCAAAGAATTAAAGAACTTGTCGTATCAATCCAATGAAAAATTAGTCGGATTAATAACCCACTTAAAAGTGCAGCTAAGCAATGCCACCCCCGAGGTACCTCTTGTCCTTATAAATGATAGGGAAATCTGCGATATGATCAACGAGCAAATAAGGATTAATCCCTCACCACAGGCATCATTCCAAGAGGGTTTTGAAATATTAAGGTCATTTTTTTCAGGCATCGGTAAAGGCCAAAAAGCCGTGGATTTTACATTGTTTTCATTTCAAAAAATCGATGAAAAAGGCCACTACCATGATACACCCTTGATGTTCATGGTCATGGCGGTTTGTTCTCTATTTTATTCCCTGGTATTTGCCATCAGAGCCTCGAGCACCTATGCTCGCGCAGTTGATTTAAAAAATAATATTTTGAAAAACCCAACCATTGTCCCTGAATCAATCACCAACCCATCTGATATCAATACAACAGCACTTAAAGAATCCCTGGAATTAAACACCCCCCCCCTCCCAGCGGAGAGGGGGGGGAAGAAGCGCTTAACAGCTCCTATCGCATTACGTAAAACCAGCTATCTCTTCTTTGGTTCTCAGAAAAATATGCCTCTCCCAGTCTTACAGCAGAAGCATGAATTAGGCATCGATCAAACCAACATTTAAGTCGAAACGATCATTCGGATTTAGCCGCGCCACCCTTATCATCATCATCACCACCAGATGCGTCAGCACTACCGCCACTTTTACTTTCACCACCGCCTAAATTCATTACCTCACCCGCGGCACCTTGTAATTTTTTAGCTGAACCTGCAGCACCGGCCTGGGTTTCTTTTCCACCCGTATCGACCTGCTTCTTGACCTCATCACCCATTTGAGCGGCTTCAGAGCCTGTGCTTTCATTTTGCCCGCCAATCCAACGCAAGACCTTGTCTGGAAGAACCGCTATTAATGTAAATGCTTTCGTAACGACAGCAAGATACATGGTGGTATAAACAAGAACGGAGAAAAAGAAGGAGTACATACCAGCCCATGTCCCCTTTCCATAACCACCTTCGATGTGCGTTGGATCGCTATCTATGCCAGAAACCGAGCCCTGTGCAGGATACGTTTGTGAATCCCAGGTTGGACCACCAAAGGTATTCGTATCCTGCATGAAAGAAAGTGCATGTGTAAATCCTTGATTAATAAGCCATACACTCACAGAAGCCAACGCAATAGCCATGATATAACCAATGATCATCATCGAAGGCCTCAGGAAAACATTCATTAGAATCATTACAGCCGGCTCAGCTTTACCAAATGCATCATGTCCTTCTGGATGGGTCACACCAAGCGCGACAATAGGCCCTGCAACCATCGCCTCAATCACTGTAATCAACCAAGCAATCGCTCCAAAAGTAAACATCATATAAGGTAGGATAGGAACATAGTAGGCCGTACTAAATCCTATCGCCGCCATAATCCCAAGCCATGCCATCATGAGCGGCATCGCCATGGTGGCTATTGCCATGACAAGGGGTCCAATCACAGGGATAATCGAAATGGTAATCGACGTAGCCATCGTATTGAAGATGAGTGTCATCGTAAAATTAATGTAATAGGTCCCCATATTGGCAAGCGCCACAATAGGATTCGCACCCGTCTTGGTAATAATCGCCATTCCCTGTTGAAATATGGTCGCCATACCCTTCATAGGCGTCGTGATAAATAAATCAAGAGCCATATTGACCCACGCAACAACGAGAGGCATCAGCATATTGACAATGGGAACTGTTATTTCATTCCAAAGCAAATCACCTACGGTGCTCCCCAAACAGAAGCACGAGAAGGGGCAAACCTCTCCACAAGGAAAATCCATCCAAAACAAAGGACTGGGTTGCACTTTAACCTGAAATTTAATTATCTGGACGACTGGCTCAGTCTGGCCTGGCTGATTAGGCAATCTTAAGATGGTTGCATTATTCGTATAACCATAAACCGTCGATGAAGCCGGGGCAACAATTAAAGCAAGATCCTTCCCTAGCACAGGCTCAGTAACGCCAGCAGCCGGCACGCCGGGAAGGCCTGCCCCGTTAATAAGCATCTTAATAGGATCTATCAGGGTTCTATCTTTATTCATCCAAGAACACAATATGCTGTGAGGATCAGATAAATTACAGGTTTTAACATTGCCAACGGAAAATGGGTTTGTTAAGTCATCAGGCATCATCGTACTACCCCCCAACCCCGAATTTGCATCAATCAAATCACCTTGTTTATTCGCTTTTGTATTTAGATCTACCAAATCGAAAAAATAACTGCCTGCCATGATCCATCCATCAGATGATGCTTTCGCTATAAAATTCCTGCTGGTATCTGTTATTGCAGAACTCAACGCCTCACTGATCAATGTGAGGGATGGCAACATAATGCCATCATAATCTGCCGTTGCATTTTGAAACTCATTGCCTGCCAATAACGCCGCAGAAGTAGAGGTAGAACCAGGATTGCCCCAAAGTATGCAGTCTGGGCTGGTAAACAGACAGGCGGCAGTTGTCGAATGGAGTGGGTAACCATAGCCTTGTTTTGCTACCATAGAAAAATTAGTCGTTGAGCTGGCTCCTGATTGATCCGAAAAGCTAGGATCATTCCCCACCATGACTTGGGCAAGTGGCATAAAATCTGAATACATTTGCTGTATCGCGATTGCCCGTGACATTGCCGCTGTTTTATACTCTTCATCAGAAATCATATTCATTGATAAATTGGCGTTCACAGGATATAAGCTGCTTGAAAAATCATTCCAATGAATGGTGCCACAAATACCATTTAACTTAGAATAAATCGAGCTATCTGGAAAATTGGGCATTTTAACCTGATAAGTAGGCGGCGTGACAGGACCCATCGCATGAATAGGCGTGACGTTTTCTTGCTGAGCAACAACATCAACTGAGCTAAGGAAATCAGGGACTGAGCTATTACAAAAATCTTTCATTTCAGTGGAGGGTCCTGAACAAGGGCCTGCATTGGAGGAAGCCTGCTTTTTGTATTGCTCCAACTGCGCATTCAATTGATGTTGCAACGCCACCATGCAGACCTCTCCTGCTAATATAGTCTGCGCACCTGTCGCAATTTCCGCACCTCCCGTGGTGCCCATGAGTGCTTTTGTTGGGTCAATTTGTGCTTGAACAATTGCGCCGCCTCGATTCAGATAACTCAGTGTTGCATTCCAAATTTTATCTGCCGCTCCAACCCCTTGCACAACGACCCACATCACAAAAATTTGCATTAAACAATAGCCAGAGGCCTTTGGCATTAATAATGCCAAACCGGCAACTGAGCGCACAGGGATCCAAATGGATGACCATTTTTGACCCAGCATCTGCCCCTCTTGTGCCGTATTCATCGTAGACACTAGGAGGGTATACATGATCACCATGCCACCTAGCGCAAGAACGGCCGAATTAAAAACACTAAAAATAGCACCCATAATTTGGCTGCCATTCCCGTGCAAGACACCATCAACAATACCAAAAAGATTACCTAGGAAAACGACTGACAGATCACTGACTGGTGGGGTAAACGACATGGTATGGTTCGTAATATTGTTGGTTGGGTCTGCCGCCAATGCCATGACTGGAAAGACGAAGAACAGTAGCGCCTGGACGAGTTTATTCATTATTTATCACCCTTTAGACTGTAATTAATCCAATCGTTAATGGTACACCCCAGTTTGCGTTGCTTGATTTGGAAATACCAAAAGTTGTACCGAAAGGCCAGCGCCAAGGCAATAAACATCACAACCAAGCCTAAAATACCGCCCAGAATACCCCCAATGATAAAAAGATAAACAGAGTAGACTAGTATTAGTGCCGCAAGCACACCCATGATGATACTGAGCCTCAGCAATCCTTTTTGCCGGGATAAAAGATCGTCCTCGCTAAGATTGAGACGCTTTTGTATCACAGCAAACGGCTCTGCAATGACACCTTTCTGGGGAATGAAAAATTTTTTAAATCCATCAAATAAAAACCGAGTAAAACCTTTCACCCGATCATAATCACACCACCCTCGGACATTAAAAGTTTTTCCTAAAACAGCAACTACTCTGACTCGTTTTTGATTTTTCATATTATTTTCTATTTTCCAATGGACATTTGTATTTCATACTATATGATAATAAATAGTTAGGTTGCAACTATCATTTAAATCACCGTAAAAAAAGAGTAAATATGCCTGATCTTAGCCATAAAGCCGCCGCACAGTACTGGCATGATTATCTTGATCCCATGATTTATCGAGTCGTTATGTTCATGGAAAGTGTCGAAGATTGGACTCTTGATGGTGATCCTGAACTTGAAAAGGCCATTACACAACTCGGTAATGACCTTGATAACATTGAATCCATCGACATGAATATGTTCGGTCAAGAAGATAAATTTATTCGATTAGTCGGTAATATTAAATCGGGACGCGGGCTTCGCTTGTTACAAGCCCTAGACACAGTCCATCCTGGAAGTGCTTCTAAAATTCTCATTCACGCAGAAGAAACCAGCTCTTCTAGCACGGATCCAGCAGGTTTTTTTCTTAAACGCAACATTGTATTCGAGCGCTTGCGGTTATTGGCTCGAGTTTTTTCCGAATATCGGCTTAAATTAATTTCGCATGCACTAGAGGGAGAAGAACTTTCATGAAAACAACCTATCGGCTTATTCTACCAACGCTCCTGTTGACAACAAGCCTATCCACTGAAGTCTTTGCAGAGGATTTGAATAATGCCTCCATACAAAGTACTCCCAATGCGGGTGGATTCGGAACGAGTCAAGTTGACAAATACTTGCTCAGGCTCGGTGCTTATTTGGGCTACGATCTCAGCAATGACCCAAAAGCCGATGATCCAGCATCCACCATAACGCCAGTCAGCAGTGCCCATACCGTGCTTGAGCAGGCACTAATTGAAACCGTGCTCGGTGCAATGCCAGTCAATGCCCTAAGCAACCTATTTATTCCGACCGACAAAACCACTGCCTTTGTTGGTCCAAGCATCAATAATCAAGCCAATGCTACATTTTCGACTTATGGCACGCCCACCCAAGCAGGTACAAGCAGTACCCCCACAAAAGGTGGAAGCGATGTCACCGTCAATCCATTAATCGATCAACTACCCTACCAACAAGATCCAGTCAGTCAGGCCATCTTAAATATTCTTGGAACACCTGATTTAAGCTACTGTTTAAGCAAAGATTCGCCCCCTCAATGGACAGGGAATAGTGGAGCAGGTAGTGACACGACAGCTTCCCTTCCTTACCCTAAATGTGATGTTCTCTATGGTAGTTTAATTACAAACAGTATCATCGCTCAACAACCTACGAAACCAGACACCTCGTCTATTCCTGGTACCTCTATGTTTTTTTCAAGCGCATACAATCAACCTTTTCTCAGTCAACTTAATGCCAACACCCTCATTGCACCGCTATGGTATTCAACCACCCCATCAACAGCTCAAGGGGCTACACCGAACTCGACCGTAGGCCTAACCGCTCAAAATCAAGCACAAACTGCCGCAAACTTCATTCGATATGCCTCAGGTGCCGTCATACCGCTGGCACTGCCTTCCCGTAAAGTTTACGATGATCTCTTTATTGCCGCGACATCTGGCAAAAATGATGTGTCAGCGATTCAAGCCCAGACAACCTTGGCAACCTATCTTGCTAGCCTTCGGGTTTATGCCGCACAAAGCTCCGTTGCATTAAGCAACCTATACTACATCTTATCTAAAAGATTGACGCAAAACGACCAAATGTCTACCAGCAACAACGCCCTACCCAGCAGCCAAGCTCTCAGTGAATACACCATGGCGACTTGGCGATTATTCAACACCGATCCTTCTCAAAAAGAAGCCTGGTCTCTTCAAATCAATAAGGCATCCTCTGCAACGGTGCAAAAAGAAATGGTTACCTTGCTGGCAGAAATCAACTACCAACTTTATTTAACCCGGCAACAGGAAGAGCGAATGTTATTAACCAATAGCATGCTGCTTCTACTGAGTGCTCACTCCTTGCAACCGAATGCCAACGCACTTTCCTCACATTCACCCTCCAGCATCTCACCTTAATCACCTCAACATGATTCCCTTCTCCCCAGATACAGGGAGAAGGTGCCTTCAGTGCGAATAAGGGACTTTTGAACCGTTATCTATTGTTATACTTCCTCGAGGGAATGACTCTGTAATTTTATCGATTAAAACGACGACTTCAATGGACGCTTGATAGACATCCAGTTTTTCAAAATCAAAATGGTTCCACCAACACAAGTCCAAAATGACTTCGAACGAATTATTCGAATGATTGGCACACCCGCTCAGCCGCCCAAACCCAGACAAAAAGCATCTGGTCGACAATTTGGGGACATTCAGGTAAAACGCATACGTCATCCTATCGTTAAAAAATCG
>CANJHO010000028.1 GCA_947474165.1 Legionellaceae bacterium | reverse complement strand
CTGTTCTTACATTAATTGGGGATGCCTTAAAGGGCTATCTTGCAGTTATGTGGGTCCGAATTTTGTTAGGTGATGAATCTTTGACATCGACACTTAATTCTTGGTTGTTATGTGGCGTTGTGGTTGCCGTGTTCTTGGGCCACCTGTTTCCTATCTTC
The DNA here is from genome assembly GCA_947474165.1 of Legionellaceae bacterium. Classification (GTDB taxonomy): domain Bacteria; phylum Pseudomonadota; class Gammaproteobacteria; order Legionellales; family Legionellaceae; genus CANJHO01. The sequence goes on along the minus strand of CANJHO010000028.1, from coordinate 28,199 downwards.
CATGGTTTCAAAGGTGGCAAAGGTGTGGCCACTGCTTGCGGAATTTTATTTGGTATTAATTGGATTCTCGGCTTGGCAACACTAGGTACTTGGATCATTGTTGCAACATTTATGCGCTACTCATCTTTAGCAGCTTTGGCTGCGGCAATATTTGGCCCAATCTATTTTGTATTTTTGTTTGGCTTCCAGCCTATGACAATTGCCTTGGTATTAGTGTGCTCACTCTTGAGTTGGCGCCATCGTAGCAACATCAAAAATCTGATGAATGGTAGTGAGTCACGCATTGGTTCGAAGAAAAAAGTGCAATCATGACTATCGCTTATTGGTGTGTTCTCTTCATGGGATTGCTTCCTATTGTTGCAGCAGGTATTGCCAAAAAAGGTTTTGATAGTTATGACAATTCTGCGCCTCGTCAATGGTTAGCAAAACAAACTGGATTTCGGGCGCGTGCTAATGCGGCGCAGGCTAACCTTTTTGAATCTCTCCCATTCTTCTTTGCGGCAGTTGTTATTGCATCCATAGCTAATGCGCCACAAAACAGAGTTGATCTGCTGGCAATCGGATTTGTTGCAGCACGCACTGCTTATTTGATCTGCTATGTAGCGGATTGGCCAACCACTCGATCCATCGTGTGGCTTGCCGGCTTAGCTTGCGTAGTAGCAATATTCTTTCAGATTTAAAAGAACTAAATTTATCGAGACAATAAATAGATATGCCTACTAAAAAAATTCCTGCGAAGACGGTTGCTAAGGCTCCTGCAAAAAAAGTTCCTACTAAAAAAATTGATGCTAGTACACCATTGTCTGTGGTGATTCGTCGCCGTATTGAGTCCCAGAAGGCGCGCTTTCATGCAAATGACAATATCTCTAAATTCATTCAGCCTGGTGAGTTAGAAGGTCTGGTAGATGAAGTGGCAGAAAAGATGCAAGCTGTTTTAGAGAGCTTGGTGATTGATACTGAGAGCGATCACAATACTAAAAATACCAGCCAACGTGTGGCTAAGATGTTTGTTAAAGAAGTATTCAATGGTCGCTATGTTGAGCAACCAACACTAACAAAATTTCCTAATGTCAGTCGCCTAAATGAGCTTATGATCATCGGACCTATCACTGTTCGTAGCGCTTGCTCTCATCACCTTTGCCCAATCATGGGTCGTATTTGGATTGGGGTATTGCCAAGTAAAGAATCTGGTCTGATTGGTTTGTCAAAGTACTCGCGCTTAACTGAATGGGTAATGTGTCGCCCACAAATTCAGGAAGAGGCAGTAGTAGAGTTGGCAGACATGCTCGAGAAAAAAATCAAGCCTGTTGGTGTTGCCATCGTCATGGATGCAGATCATTTCTGCATGCAATGGCGCGGAGTTAAAGATTTCGACTCTAAGATGGTGAATAGTGTGATGCGGGGTGCCTTCTTAAAAGACTCTAATTTGCGCAGAGAGTTTTTATCTCTTTTAGAGAAGCGTTAGCAGTCGATGGCTATATCTATAATTAGCACAGTGAATAATATTTTTTACCGGCGCACTAGACTTAGTATTTTGGTTGGTTTATGTTCTACCTTTTCTTTGTTAGGCTGTGGCTCAATTATTTACCCTGATGTAAATAAAGATCCCGCCAAGAATAATAAGGCGATTTTCCAGCGTGATGCCATTGATTGCGCGGATGCCTACCCAGAATCTGGTTCTGGAATTCATATCAGGCAACGAATAGGGTGTATGAATCTCAAGGGATGGTATTAGCATTCATCTCACTGCGAGGTTCATGCGCTAATTTATTTTTTGAGAACGATTCTCAATGAAATATCTATATCAATCAGTAACTTATATGCCTTATAGTTGACTAATTTCATCTGCTCTATGATCCATCCAGATGCAAATTTTGTTCTACCTTATTCACTGGAGTTTATATGAAAAATAGTCGCCGTCAATTCATGATTTTGTTTACTGCTGGTGCTTGCACCTTGGCTTTGAACGGTACAGTTCAAGCTCAAGCTATGGTTGCTGAAACTGAACCACAAGCCTCTGCTTTGGGTTACAAAGCCGATGCCTCTAAGGTAGATAGAGCCAAGCTCCCTAAATATGCTGCAGGCCAGCAATGTGACAACTGTGCTTTGTATCAAGGTAAGGCTGGCTCTACTGCTGGCGGTTGCTCATTGTTCGCTGGCAAGCAAGTTGCTGGTAAAGGCTGGTGCTCAGCTTATGCCAAAAAGGCTTAATGCCGCTTCATTTAAATGCTTCATAAAAAAAGACCGCTATGCGGTCTTTTTTTATTTCCTTAAGGTTCAAACACTGGTTTGGTAGAGTACGTCAAGTCTCTCAATCCTCTGAATTTGAGTATTGAGGCGCAAGATGAATAAGGCCTTGCTGACGCAATCCGCTCAACATGTTTTCTAAATTACGATGAAAAAGCTTTGAATTAGCCTAAACCTTGGATGATAAACTCTTTAGAATCGCCAATTGCTAATAAAAATCTTAAAACTTGGCTTAATTACTTATGACAACTCCGAAGTTGATGACATTAGATGATCTGGATATCCTAGTGGTTCTCTGTGGTGGATCTGGCACACGTTTGTGGCCCTTATCTCGAATGGCTTTCCCAAAACAATTTTTGGTAATGGCTGAGGATGGATCTAATCACAGTCTATTTCAACAGGCCATCCAAAGAATTGAGACTATCTATCTGGGAGAAGGCGCAAGGAGCGAAATTAGATTAGGGCCCGTAGTAATTGTCGCCAATGAAGATCATCGTTTTTTAGTTTTGGATCAATTGCGGGAGTTAAAAAATGAAGATGCAACACTATTGTTAGAGCCTGTTGGGCGAAATACGGCGCCAGCATTAACATTGGCGCCCTGTAATTATTTGGTGTCGGCGAAGTGAGCAATGGGCATGGCGATGATCCAATTTTGGTGATTATGCCGGCAGACCAAGTGATTCAGAGTCAGGCGACTTTTGCACAGACATTACAGAATTGTATAGCCACTGTATCTGCAGATAAATCTAAACAAACAATCGCTATTTTAGGTATAAAACCAACTTCTCCCGAAACGGGATACGGCTATATAAAGCGCATCGGTTCGATCGGTGTCTACCAAGAATGTATTGTGGAGGGCTTTGTAGAAAAGCCAGATGAAAAAACTGCCAACGAGTACTTCGCTGATAGTTGCTATCTCTGGAATAGTGGAATATTTGTGATGCACGCAAGCACTTGGCTTGCAGCGGCAAAGGAATTTTGCCCTAATATATTTAGCGTAACTGAAGCAGTATGGACTGCAGGGACTGCAGATAAGCTAGACGAGATTACTTTTATACGATCTAATAAAGAAATATTTAAAGAGGTTCCAAGTGACTCCATAGATTATGCGGTTATTAAAAAATGCCCCGGCAGTAAGTATCAAATCAAGATGGTTGAGTTGGATGCGGGTTGGAATGAATTGGGTTCTTGGGATGCGGCATGGCATGCCAGCTCTCAAGACGAGAATGATAATGTTGTCATTGGTGATGTTATTGCAATGAATTCAAAAACTCCCTTATTCACTCTAGTGTTAGATTAGTAAGTACAGTTGGCATTAAGAACCTTATTATTGTTGAAACGGCTGATGCGGTTTTAGTTGCAGACAGGGAAAATAGTCAAGATGTGAAGTCTGTTGTTGCTAAGCTGGGGAGGCAAAGCCGTGAAGAAAAGAATCTCCATTGAAAAGTCATAAGGCCCTGGGGTTGGTATGACTGTATTGATGAGGGTGAGCATTTCAAAGTTAAACGCATCCAAATCAGACCAGGTGAAATTGCAGATGCATCATTACCGCGCAGAGCACTGGGTGGTAATTAAAGGGGTTGCAGAAATTATCAATGGTGATGAAGTGCTTACTCTTGCTGAAAATCAAATTACTTATATCCCTAGGGGGCAGATTCACCCTATTGCTAATCTCGGAAAAGATATTTTGGAGATTATAGAAGTTCAATCTGGAAATTATTTTGGGGAAGATGACATTATTCGTTTTGAAGATGGTTATGGAAGGAGTTAAGTTTCGTATTAATGTGAGATTTTTATAGGAAATATTTTTTCAGAAGGCTTAATTTATATGGGTAAGAATAAAGTTGCATTAATTACTGGCATCACTGGTCAAGATGGTTCATATCTCGCTGAATTTTTGCTTGAGAAAGGTTACATTGTTCATGGGATTAGACGGCGCTCTTCATCTTTAAATACGGAGAGAATAGATCATCTTTATCAAGATCCTTCAATTTGTAGTAATAATTTTATTTTGCACTATGGTGACTTAACCGATTCAAGCAACCTTGTGGAAATAGTTAAACTGGTGCAACCTGACGAGATTTATAACTTAGGCGCTCAAAGTCACGTGGGTGCATCTTTTGAGTCGCCTGAGTACACTGCGAATGTGGATGCGATTGGCCCGCTAAGGTTGCTTGAATCGATCCGCATCTTGGGCTTGGAGAAGAAAACACGTTTTTATCAAGCCTCTACTTCAGAGCTTTATGGTTTGGTGCAAGAGATTCCTCAAAAAGAAACAACCCCGTTCTATCCAAGAAGTCCGTATGCGGTAGCAAAGATGTATGCTTATTGGATTGTTGTGAACTATCGAGAGGCGTATGGTATCTATGCTTGTAACGGAATTCTGTTTAATCATGAGTCAAAACGACGTGGTGAGGATTTTGTAACTAGGAAAGTGACGCGAGGGCTAGCTAATATTGCCCAAGGGCTTGAAAAGTGTTTGTTGCTAGGTAATATGAATGCACTTCGGGACTGGGGGCACGCTAAAGATTTTGTGCGAATGCAGTGGTTAATGTTGCAACAAGATGCCCCACAAGATTTTGTAATATCTACAGGCGTTCAGATTTCTGTGCGCGAATTTGCTATTCGTTGTGCAAAACAAATTGGTATCACCTTGAGATTTGATGGAGAGGCTGAGGATGAAATAGGAGTGGTTGAAGTTCTTGAAGGCAACAATGCCCCCGCAGTAAAAGTTGGAGATGTCATTATCAAGGTTGATAAGAGCTTGTACCGTCCCGCAGAAGTTGAAAGTCTCCTAGGGAATTCGACAAAAGCCAGGCATTATTTGGGATGGGCGCCAGAAATTACTCTTGATCAAATGATTGATGAGATGGTAGCCAATGATTTGGAGTGCGCCAAAAAACAAGTGCTTTTATTTAAAAATGGTTATGCAATTACTTTTGGTAAAGAGATTTGATTAACTGGCTGGTCGAAGGCATGTTGAAATGATTTCCTCATAACTATGGATTGCGGAATCTGTCTCCACCATGAGAATCCTGCGTAATTTACGGCTGGCTACAGGTCAGCAGATTTATACGTTTATCTTAAATATAGTAATCGGAGTATTAATTGCTAGAGAATTGGGGCCAACGCTATTGGGTGTTTTTGTAGCAATACAAATTATTAGCGCGAACGCTGAAATATTTGGAAGACCTAAGGTAGATATAGGGGCGATGCCATATTATGGTATTCATAGCTTGGAAAATAAAAACATACTTCAAAATGTCAATCTTATAGGTTTGCTGGCATCCTTAATTCCTGTGATAGTAATATTTATACTGCAAAATATTTTTATCGGCACAGTTATTAATGAAAAATTACTCCTTCCATATCATTTAATATTTACATTAATAGTCCTACAAATTCCATTACAAGGATTGTATTTAAATTATGTCTACTACTTGAATTCATGGAATGAAATTAATTACTACATAAGGGTTACCAATATAAGAGAGATAAGTTACATAGTGATGGTGATTATTTTGACAATAACCTCAAATATAAAGATTGAATTTCTATTGTCATGCATTGTACTATCTTTAATTTTTAGTTTGTCATATGCAATATATATAACTAAAATATTTCCACTCGTTGGCTTTAAATATGATCGAAATTTTTGTAAAGAGTTGCTAAGTAAATCTTTTATGCTCTATTTAAATGGACTTATTTATCATGCACAAGAATATTCTCAAAAAATACTGTTTACAATTTTTTTATCGTTTAAAGAAATTGCATTTGTTAATCAAGGTTCAAATTTAGCAAAATTATTATATAAATTTCCTGATACCGCATCAATAGCATTGTATCCAGAGTTTATTAGGGAGGGAAAAGATAAATATGAAATTGTTTTAAAAGCATTTCGTCAAATATTAATTATCGGCTTTTTTGTCGTTGTTTTATTGGAATTATTCGGGCATATATTGATTGGATTTCTATATGGTGATGTATATATTCAAAGCGCCGATTTGCTAATGATTTTTCTCCCAGGAGCATATATGTATTCGCTTGCTTCATTGCTTATATCATTTATAAACGCTAATAGCCCAAGCTTGAGAGTAGTTAAAATACAAAGCATCTTCTTTTTGTCCACTACTCCCATAATCGCATACTGTGTAATTTATTTTGGCATGTTCGGTGGCGTGATTTCTGCATCAATATCTCAGTCAATATTTGCTATTTTTATGATAAAAGTTTTTCTGGAGACTTATGGCATTGGCTGGAATAGACTGGTGCCAAAACGTAACGACATTATTCAATTCCTTGATGCTTTAAATTACCGATTAAGACAAAAATAATATTCAGTGATCTAGGGTGGTTCTAAAATTTATGAATTAGAGGGAAGCTTTTATTAAAATTTAATATGCTTCAGCTAATTAATTGTACCCAATTATAATAAGTAATTTAAGTAAAAAATTTGCAATAATTAAATTCAAGGATGATTCAATAATGGTTTCAGTTTTGTCAGTTATTGGTAGGAAGAAAGAGTTATTTTTTGATGATATTAGTAGGCATGAGTCTGAGCTTAAATCTATTATTTCGAGCGCGCGTTTTCTTGTGCTGGGGGGCGCAGGTTCAATTGGTCAGGCGGTTACTAAGGAGATATTTCGAAGAAAACCTTTAAAACTTCACGTTGTTGATCTTAGTGAAAATAACATGGTTGAGTTGGTTAGAGATATTAGAAGCTCATTAGGCTATATCGAAGGTGATTTTCAGACATTCATTTTAGACATCGACTCAACTGAATATAATGCATTTATTGAAGCAGATGGAAATTATGATTACATTCTAAATCTATCTGCTTTGAAGCATGTGCGGAGTGAAAGAGATCCGTTCACACTGATGCGTATGATTGCCGTCAATATCCTTAATACTGAAAAGACATTAATTCAGTCTTTTAAGAATGGCGCAAAGAAATATTTTTGTGTATCTACAGATAAGGCAACAAGTCCAATAAATATGATGGGTGCATCAAAACTCATTATGGAAATGTATCTGATGCGAAGAAGTAATGAAATTGATGTATCAACAGCAAGATTTGCTAATGTTGCCTTTTCTGATGGCTCGCTTATGCACGGGTTTAATCAACGCATACAAAAAAAGCAACCCATAGTGGCGCCTAAGGATATAAGGCGGTACTTTATTACCGCTAAAGAATCTGGTGAATTGTGTTTGATGTCATGCATCTTTGGCAAGAATCGCGATATTTTTTTTCCAAAATTAGATAAAGAATTGCATCTAAAATCATTTTCTGAAATTGCAATTGATTATCTTAAGCAGCTTGGATATGAGCCTGAACTGTGTGACTCGGAGGCCCAGGCTAGGGAGTTAAAATTTGACCCCCTTAGTCCTGGAAAGTGGCCTTGTTTTTTCTCTGAAACCGATACAACAGGTGAAAAATATTTTGAAGAATTTTTCACTGGGAACGAGGACTTGGACTTTGACAGTTATGGCCAAATCGGAGTCATAAAAAATGCACCAGATTTTAATAATCAGGTACTCGAGTTATTTCTTTCGGAGATTTATGGAATGAGGGTTAATGGTAAGTGGAGTAAGAGTGATCTTGTAAATTTATTTAATAAACTAATTCCAGGATTTAACAATGTTGAAAATGGAAAAAATTTAGATGGGAAGATGTAGGTATGCATAATGACTATGCGCAAATTGCCGAATTTATCAGGCGCCTTTACAACCGTAAGGATTCTATCTTTCTTCATGAGCCAATATTTTCTGGCAATGAAAAGAAATATCTTTTGGATTGCATAGATTCAACATTTGTCTCGAGCGTTGGAAAATATGTTGATCAATTTGAGTCCATGATTTCGGAATTCACTGGCGCAAAATATGCTATAGCCACTGTCAATGGCACTTCAGCTTTACATATTGGGCTAAAGCTAGTTGGCGTCACATCTGGGGATGAGGTGATTACTCAGCCGCTTACCTTTATTGCCACTTGTAATGCTATTACTTACTGTAACGCTACCGCAGTTTTTGTGGATGTTGACATGGACTCAATGGGAATGAGTCCGGCAAGTCTTCTTGATTATTTAAAAGAAAATTCAAAACAATTAGAAGGAAAATGCATAAATAAAATATCTGGAAAAAGAATTGCGGCAGTTGTACCGATGCATACATTTGGGTTGCCCTGCAGAATAATTGAAATTAAGGAGATTTGCCGTGAATTTCATATTCCACTAGTAGAAGATGCGGCCGAAAGTTTAGGTAGTTACTCCAATGGGAAGCACACAGGTACCTTTGGGGATCTTGGGGTTTTAAGTTTTAATGGAAATAAGATAATTACTACTGGTGGTGGTGGCATGATTATTACTGATGATCCCGTATTGGCTCGTCGTGCTAAGCATCTTACGACTACAGCAAGGGTAACTCACTTGCATGAATTTGAACATGATGAAATTGGTTATAACTATCGACTTCCAAATATTAATGCTGCGTTGGGTTGCGCGCAAATGGAATATTTGCCAAATTTAATTAAGAGTAAAAGAAGATTGGCGTATGAGTATCAAAATTATTTTCTCAACACCTCAGTTAAAGTTATTAGAGAATTAGATAACTGCAAGTCTAACTATTGGCTAAATGCAATCATTCTCGAAAATGGTAATTTTAGAAATAGATTCTTAGATGAGCTTAATTACCTTGGAATTATGTGCAGACCTGCTTGGCGTTTAATGAATAAATTGCCAATGTTTATCAATTGCCATTCCTCTGATTTATCTAACGCAGAATGGCTTCAGGAGCGCATTATTAATCTTCCTAGTGGCGCTCCATTATCGTGAAGTCAAAAAAAATTCTGCTTGTGGGGGGTGGTGGGCATTGCTTATCTTGTATTGATGTTATTGAGCAAGATGGTAGATTTGATATTGTTGGGATTATTGATGAAGGAAAGGGTGCGGATGAGATATTGGGGTATCCTATTTTTGGGGGGGATGCTGAGCTTCAGAGGTTGAGAAAAGATTATAGTTACGCCCTAATAACGATTGGGCAAATTAGGAGCCCAGTAAGCAGAATGCAAGTTCACGAAAAGCTCTTATCGCTTGATTACAAATTACCTATAATTATTTCGCCTAGGGCATATGTTTCCAAGCATGCTGTTATTCGCAGTGGAACAATTGTTATGCCGGGTGCTTTAATAAATGCTGGGGCTAGTGTTGGCATAAACTGCATAGTAAATTGTAAGTCACTGATTGAGCATGAGGCTATTGTCGGCGACCACTGCCACATTTCTACGGGTGCGGTGATCAACGGAGGCGTAGTAGTTGGATCCGGAACATTTGTTGGCAGCAATGCCACTGTAAAGGAGATGGCGAAAATTGGTGAAAACCAATTTATTCGTGCGGGTAAATTGTATACCGGGGGTAATGATGAGTAGAGTATTTATTATTGCTGAAGCTGGGGTTAATCACAACGGCTCACTGGAGTTCGCAAAAAAATTAGTAGACGCTGCGGTCGAGGCAGGTGCTGATGCGGTAAAGTTTCAAACTTTTAAGGCTGATAGTCTCGTATCAAAGACCGCCCTTAAAGCAGGTTATCAGATGAAATCCACATCAGCAGATGAAGTACAGCATTCTATGCTTAAGAGGCTTGAGCTTGATGATCATGCGCACAGGGTAATTTATAGTTACTGCATAGGCAAAAATATTCAATTTCTTTCAACTCCTTTTGATGTGGCTAGTGCTGACTTTCTTAATTCCTTAGGTATGAAAATGTATAAGATTCCAAGTGGAGAGATAACAAATTTGCCATATTTAAGGCACATAGGTAGATTTGGAAAAGAGATTATTCTCTCAACTGGAATGGCAAATCTTGGCGAGGTTGAAGATGCTCTGAGTATTTTTGAGTCGGTAGGGCTGGAAAGGAGCAAAATTTACGTTCTACATGCCACCACAGAATACCCATGTCCATTTGATGCCGTTAACCTTAGGGCGATGCTAACAATTCGAGATGCGTTTGGCGTAAAAGTTGGGTACTCAGATCACACAATGGGAATTGAAATTCCCATAGCTGCTGTCGCTTTAGGGGCAACTGTAATTGAAAAACACCTCACTCTTGATAGGAGCATGGAGGGGCCTGATCATCAGGCTAGTCTCGAGAGGCATGAGTTTGTGGCTATGGTGATGGCAATTCGTAATCTAGAGCAGTCATTGGGTGATGGCATTAAACGCCCTTCTCCATGTGAGTTTAATAATAAATTATCTATACGTAAGTCACTTGTTGCTGGTAAAAATATTAAGGCTGGCGAATTATTTTCTGAAAAAAATATAGTAGCAAAAAGACCGGGAACTGGAATTTCTCCTATCCGCTGGGATGAAGTAATGGGCAAGACTGCAAACAAAGACTTTTTCTCAGATGATTTAATTGAGCTATGAGGAAAATATGCGTTGTCACAGGCGCGAGAGCTGAATATGGCTTATTACGTTGGGTCATGGAGGAGATTAGAAAAGATCCTGACTTAACGTTGCAATTAATAGTAACTGGCATGCATCTTTCGCCAGAATTTGGCCTTACATTTCAAGAAATAGAGTTCGATGGTTTTGTGATAGATCGCAAGGTTGAAATGCTTACAAGCTCAGATACCCCGGTTGGTATTACTAAGGCTATGGGTCTTGGCATGATTGGATTTGCCGATGCTTTAAATGAATTGCATCCAGACCTAGTGGTAGTTTTGGGGGATAGGTTTGAGATCTTTACCGCTGTTACCGCGGCTCTAGTTGCTTGTATACCTGTGGCTCATCTACATGGTGGGGAGTCGACTGAGGGTTTAATTGATGAGGCAATTAGACATTCAATTACAAAAATGTCTCATTTACATTTTGTCGCAGCTAAAGAATATCAGGAGCGAGTAATACAGTTGGGCGAGCATCCAGAAAGAGTTTTTCTGGTCGGCGGTCTAGGCGTTGATAATATAAAACGATTGAAGCTTCTTGATAGGGCTGACCTAGAAAATGCAATTGATTATAAATTTGGAAAAAAAAATCTTTTAGTTACATTTCACCCTGTGACCTTAGAGATGGGATCAGCAGACAAGCAGTTTAAGGAATTGCTTGCAGCGTTATCGAGCCTTAAAGATACACATATAATTTTCACGTTACCCAATGCTGATTCAAATGGTCGTAACTTAATTAGACTAATTAACGAATTTATCCTTGAACACAAGAATGCGAAGTCATTTACATCTCTGGGGCAGTTGCGCTATCTATCTTGTATATCTCAGGTTGATGGTGTTATTGGAAATTCGTCAAGTGGAATAACAGAGGTCCCAAGTTTTAAAAAGGGCACAATTAATATTGGTGACAGACAATTGGGTAGATTACAAGCTAGCAGCATTATTAATGTCAAACCAGAGTCCAGTTTAATATTGGAAGGAATAAATTATCTTTATTCACCTGAATTTCAATCGTATCTTCAGAATGTAGTAAATCCATATGGAGATGGTGGTGCCTGTGAATCTATTGTTGAGATAATTAAAGCTTATCCATTGAGCGATATTCAAAAAAAGATATTTTTTAACATGGCGCTTAGATGAAAATTGTATTTATAGGCGCGGTCCAATTTTCCCTAGAATCATTAAATCATTTGGTAAATCTTGATGCCGAGGTTGTTGGTGTCTGCACCTTAGAGCACTCTGAAATAAATTCTGATCATGTTGATTTGATGGATTTTTGTGTCCTGAATGAAATCCCATGTGTTTATATAAACGATATAAATTCTATAGAATCGATTACTTGGATTAAAGAAAAATCGCCAGATATTATTTTTTGCTTCGGGTGGTCAAAACTAATAAAGCGAGAATTATTACGGCTAGCGCCACTTGGCATAATAGGATTCCACCCTGCAGCCTTACCAGCCAATAAGGGAAGGCATCCAATTGTTTGGGCGCTAGTCTTGGGCTTGGAAAAAACGGCATCAACCTTTTTTCTCATGGATGATAGTGTTGATGGTGGAGACATAATCTCGCAAGAAGAATTGTTAATTGAGTCTGATGATGATGCTAATACTTTGTATGAAAAAATAGTATCCGTTGCATTAATACAGATTTCAAATTTTCTGCCTGAAATCACTAAAGGGGTTTTAAAACGTATCAAGCAAGATGAAAATCATTCAAATATATGGCGAAAACGAGGAGTTCAAGACGGTAGAATAGATTGGCGAATGTCTGCTTTATCAATTCATAATTTAGTGCGTGGATTGACAAAGCCATATGTTGGCGCACATTTTTTACTTAACGGAAAAGAAATTAAAGTTTGGAAAACCTCCCCTATTTTTGATGTCCCTAATAATATTGAGCCTGGTAAAGTAATGCTTCACCTTGGTGAGGATATAGTTATAAAATGTGGTGAAGGTGCAATTTCCCTAACAATCGCTGAGGTAAATTTGAAAGATCATATAGGGAGTTATTTATGAACACCATGGTAATCGCACCACATCCGGATGATGAGGTGCTTGGTGTTGGTGGAACACTTCTGCGGCGTAAAAGTGAGGGGGCAAAAATAGCTTGGTTGATTGTTACCAGCATGAATTCTGAGTTTGGTTGGTGTAGTGACAAGATTAAGCAAAGGTCCGATGAAATTAGGCTAATTTCTAAGCTATTTGGATTCGATTCTGTATATGAGCTTAATTTTCCAACTACAAGACTTGACCAGGTGGCTATGTGTGATTTAGTTGCAGCTATATCTAATGCCTTCAATTCTTTTGAGCCAGAAGAGATTTTTCTGCCTCATCCATCCGATGTGCATACCGACCATAAAATTGTATTTGAGGCTGTTTCTAGTTGCGCAAAATGGTTTCGTCATCCATCGGTTAAGCGCATTTTGACTTATGAAACAATTTCCGAAACAGATTTTGGCTTGGTTCAAAATCAGTCATTTTGCCCTAATGTGTTTATTGATATCCAGCCCTTTCTAAAAGGGAAATTAGGGGCAATGGATGTATATAAATCTGAAATGGGAAGTGCCCCATTCCCAAGAAGTGCCGAGGTAATTCAGGCGTTATCCACAATACGAGGCGCTGCATCAGGTTTTGAATCTGCAGAAGCATTTGAGTTGTTAAGAGAGAGGCTGTAATGCAGATGCAAGCAGATCTATCTTGGAGTCGTGCAGTATTGCCACTAAACGCCACAATTGCTCAAGTCATACGCAATCTAGATGAGGTAGCAATCAAACTTGTTTTGATTGTGAATGAGTGTGGAGTATTGGAGGGTACCATTACGGACGGGGACGTCAGACGTGGCTTGCTTGAGGGCCTTGACTTAGGTAGCTCTATTACCAACATAATTCATCGTAATGCCTTGGTAGTCCCACCAGAGGTTAACCGCGAATTGGTGATGCAGTTGATGCTTGCAAATAAAATCCAACAGATTCCAATTGTGAATAAGCAACATCATGTTATTGGATTGCATCTTTGGGACCAGATGGTTGCCCCTCCTGATCGCTCAAATATCATGGTGATAATGGCTGGCGGCAAGGGCGTAAGAATGCGCCCCCATACTGACGGCTGCCCAAAACCACTTCTGAATATTGCCGGGAAACCCATGATAGAGCACATTATTGAGCGTGCTAAGTTAGAGGGATTTTCTAATTTTGTTGTATCCGTACATTATTTAGGCCATATGATTGAGAAATACTTTGGTGATGGAAATCGCTTGGGTGTGAACATCGAGTACTTGCGTGAAAAAAATCCATTAGGCACGGCAGGGTCGCTAAGTTTGCTAGGAAAACTTAGCGACCCATTTGTGGTGACTAATGGCGATGTAATTACTGATATTCAATATGGTGAATTGCTTGACTTTCACCAACGTCACAATGCTTCAGCAACTATGGCTGTTCGCGTACATGAATGGCAACATCCTTTTGGCGTTGTTCAAACGCGTGGTCTTGAAATTGTGAGTTTTGAAGAGAAGCCAATTGCTCGGAGTCATATTAATGCAGGGATTTACGTTTTAAATCCAGAGGTTCAAAAATTCTTGCAATTGGATGCATATTGCGATATGCCAGGATTATTTGAGTGTCTTCAACTTCAGTCTTTACGCACATTGGCCTATCCAATGCACGAACCTTGGCTGGATGTGGGAAATCCAAATGACCTACAGGTGATCAATAGCCAAAAAATTAAAGATTAATTGTTGTAAATCTACTTAATGCAGTTTGAATTTGATTTCTGCTCCATAGGCTCATATGACGCTGAGGGTCAGGAGGTTGCCAATCAACTATGCTGCTTAGTGGTTCAGAATCGAAATAATATGGAGGGGAGTATAGATCGATTAATCTAAAATCTCCTGATGATATATCCGAATTTATGATCGAGTTGTTGATATTTATGTGAGTTGTTGTTAATAGGAAGGGAATTCCGGAGCTTATATAATTCCTCAGAACATTAATGGTATCGGCATAAGATAGGTGAAATAAGCAATCCCTACAAATCATAAGATCAGCCTGTGGAAAATTATCTTTAATCAAGTCAATACATAAAAAAGACACCCCCTTTTTAGCGTATTTTTTATTGAGATCATCTATAAGGCTCTTAACAATATCTCCGCCAACATAGTTAATATTAACATTAGGCAGCAAGTGCTTCATCCAATTGAAATCCCCACAAGGTGCATCGAATACTTTTTGAATGTTGAACTGCCTAAGTAATTCTGGCAACTTTTCTCGAAGATTTTTTGTGTACGATAATGTAGATCCAGAGCCGCTTAGACTTTCACTGTTTCCCCAGTAATTATTTACATAGATCCAGTGAAACTTTTGTTGAGTTGAGTTGAGGGGCAAGATACTGTTTTTAAAATCTTGATTTTTCAGGTAATTTCTTGGAAATTTCAAAATTTTAAGGAATGTTCCAATAAGTCCAATGCTTTGTAGACTATTTCTTAATTTACTGATAAGTTTACTCTGGAGCATTTAAATATCTTTTTTGTGAATTTAAAAGAACAACTTTTATTATGTGTATTTGGGATAAATGTTTGAGATAGATTGTTGAATAACCATATCATAACAAGGTGAATTATAAAAGATAATGAGTGGATAAAGTTTTTTACTCTGATAGGACCTTGTTAGATGAAACCCCTCAGAAGGGCCTTGCACAGCAGGACATTAGGATAGCTGATAGAATCTAAAAAAAGTATTTTTTGTTGCACATAAACACTAAATTAATATGGAGATTTTATGATTTTAAAAGGAAATTTTTCCGTTAAAAAACCTGTAGAAATTACAATTGACACAGAGGCTCTCGGCGAGATTAGCGATTACAAAAAGAAAGCGCTTGAGTCCATTGGTGGCAGTATGGTCTTTGTGGAGAGGGAGCAACTTTATGTTGACTTAGAGCAAGATAATTCAAAGCCTAAAGAAGATTGAAATATATGGCTGAGTTTCAATTAAATGCTAAATTTAACGATTTATTGAATGAAATAGATCAAATTGGATTTGATTGGCATAAAGATACTATTATCAAGAACTCAAAAATTAATAGTAAATTTGTTACTCAGAGCCTAAGAGATATCAAAAAAATACAAGGAAAAAAATCTGAATCTGCAATTGTTATCAGTGCAGGTCCAAGTTTGTATAAAAATAATATTCTAGAGAGAATCAAAGATGGCGGTTATGCTGGAACAATAATAGCAATTGACGGGTCCTTAGTCAGATGCCTCAAGGCTGGATTAACTCCGGATTATGTCCTGACTTTAGATCCTCATCCAACAAGAATCATTCGGTGGTTTGGCGATCCTGAGTTTGAGAAAAACTCAGAGGGCGATGACTACTTTAGTAGGCAAGATTTAGACATCTCCTTTAGGAAAGATTCTATTAAGGAGAATAATAAAAACATCAAGTTAATTAATGAGAGCTGTAGGAATATGAAGTTAGTAATTTGTTCATCAGCACCTAAAAATGTAGTGAACAGGGCATTGGATGTTGGCTTCGATATGTATTGGTGGGCGCCTCTTGTTGATAGTTTGAAAAGCGAGCAAAGTATTACAAAAAGCATAATAAATCATACAGGCTTGCCTGCCATGAATACTGGCGGCACCGTTGGTTCGGCCGCTTGGGTATTTGGGTCTATGGTTTTGAAGATCCCAAAAGTTGCGGTGGTTGGAATGGATTTGGGTTACTACAAAAATGATACCAGCTACAAGTTAACTCAAACTTATTACAGTCTAATTGAAAAAGTTGGCGAAAGTAATATTCAAGAATACTTTCCTGAAATTATTTGTCCGCAATCTGGTGAGCCTTTTTACACCGATCCAACATACTACTGGTACAGAGAGAACATGTTGGATCTCATCAAAGCCTCTAAGACTGCGCTATTTAACTGCACTGGTGCAGGTACTTTATTTGGTCCAGGTGTAAAGATTGTAGAGCTAGAAGAATTTATGGAGATCTATTGAAATGGCAAAACTTTTATTCATTAATCCTATCGTAAGAGAAGAGGATGTTCCGCGGCATATACCGTATGGAATTGCATTATTGGCTGCAATTGCCATCCGTGCGGGTCACCAGGTGCAGGTATATGATGCAAACGCATGGAGAATGGGCTTAGATGTTCTTGAAGAAGTTTATAAGGCCGACGATTGGGATGTAATAGCAATAGGAGGGTTAACAACTTCTTACGGATACATTAAGAAAGCCTGCAAACTTGCGAAAAAATTCTCGCCGAATTCGTTTCTTATTGCGGGCGGTGGATTTTTAACCAGTATGCCAGCAGACATCATGGATTGGATTCCGGAAATTGACTTGGGTATTGTCGGCGAGGCATTCGTTACATTTACTGAGGTGCTTCATAAGGTTGATCAAAAAGATTATGACTTTAGTAAAACCTTGGGTGTAATTTTTAGGGATGAAGGATTTCCGATCCTAGCTCAAAGCAGGCCAATCATTAATGATTTAGATGCTTTACCTTGGCCAGCATGGGATCTTTTCCCATTGGAAGAAGTCTACTTCAAAAACTCAGCTTCTCTATACAGCGAGGATGCTTATAAGGCAAAGAGAAGGGTTGATATAAATGGAAGTTACGGTTGTAGTTTAGTTTGTAGGTATTGTTGGCATCTCGGAACAACTGGGGACATGGTAATTGAAAAAGATGAGAGCGGTAAAAATGATGTAATTTTTAGCTATGGAAGAAGTATTCGATATCATTCGCCTGAGTACATTGTCTCAATGGTTTTGGATTTAAAGAAGCGTTACCAAATTGATTTTGCAAGTTTTCTTGATGAAAACATGATGACTATGAATATAGCAAGCGGCAGATCTTGGCTCAAAGAATTATGTGAGAAATGGATAGCTGCTGGGTTACAGCCAAAGTCAAGAAGGGCAAATGGTGGTGATGCACTTAGCGATGATGAGGGCGTCTATTGGAGTGGCACTAGTCATGCGGCATTGCATGATCCTGAGATATTAAAATTAATGTATCAAGCTGGCTGCACCCACCTAGTGTATGGATTGGAATCATTTGATCCAAATATATTAAAAAAGCTAGGCAAGGGCTCAACTGCAAAACATAACTTAAGTTCAGTAAAGATATGCTTGGATAGTGGGATCATTCCTATCCCGAATATTATTCTTGGGTTTCCGGAGGAGAATTACGAGAGCATAAGAAATACAATCCAAGCGTTAATAAAGCTTGGCATTCACGCTAAACCTCATTTCGCAACTGCATATCCTGGTTCGGAGTGGTACTACACATATAAAGATAGCCTAACTGAGCAATATAATGGAGACTTAGAGGCATATATTCTGGATCTAGGGGATGCAAGTAAAATTACTGGAACTATAAGCCACAATTTTAATGCTGCAGAATTACTTGGATTTCAAGAGATTATTGCTCAAAAAAATCTTAGATTACTAGACCTATGTGAAAAAATGTCTCCGATTGATTCTAAAGCTGAAAAGGTTAAAACACAGGATTCATTCAACTTTAAACGAAAAAAATTACAGGCTGCGGTGTCTCTGGAGGAGACAAAATTTTAAGAAAAGGCTTTTAGCGCCCTATCAGTAAGTACTATAGAAAATAATAATGTTCTATCTGTTTGGTAGAGTTGTGTCAAGACTCAAGAAAATAAAGGCGAATTTCACCGAGTGGCTATTGTCAACTCGTTTTTTATATAAGTATTTTTTGTACAAGATGTATATTTGCCACAGCCTTTATTTTGATAAAAATTTGTTTTCTCAATTAATGAAAAAAGAAAATGCTCAAAATAGAACAAAAGTTTTCTTGCCAATGATTGAAACAAATCATCACGGAATTTTTCAGCTTTTGGGAATTGCAAAGGCTCTCGAGAACAGAGGGGCAGAAGTTCTAATATTAGTATGCAATGGTTCATTAAGCGGCTGTGAGGTAAAAAATATCAACAATATAGGCCATGTGGACCCATGCCTAACCTGTAAATTTCAATATGATGAAATTTTAAAAAAATCAGGCTTTAAGTTTTTAGAAATAAAAAATATACTTGGTAATGAAATAAAGTCAAAGCTTGAGGCTATTGCTAGGACTGAATCATCTAACTATCCTAAACAATTTATTTATGAAGGGGTGGATTTGATCCCGATAGTGGATGATTCTGTCATTCGGTATTGCTATGGAGATTTAAATAAAATTCAGTCAATAGTACAAAAATTAAGATTTGACCATTTACATACAGCCCTTATAAATATTGAAGTTGCAAAATATATCAGCCTAGCATTCGGACCTGATCTCTTATTGAGTAATGTTGCTGTTTACAGCGCCTGGGCACCATATACCCACTTCTTTAAATCATTGAATATTCCTTACTGGACAATTAGTGCGACCGCAAATGATGATGGAGCAATAATAATTAATCTGATGGATTTATTTAAAAATCCTGATAGATTTAATAACTATAAAAATTGGAGGGGGTCAAAAAATCTTACATCTAGTGAGGAGGATGAGTTAAAAGGTTTTATTAGCCAAAGAAAAAAAGGGGACTTCGCAGTTTTAAGAGGTTTAAATTTAATAGATAAAGGAATTGAAGAAATTCTACGTATTAATAGAAAGGAAAGAAATATTTTTCTTTTTTGTAATGTTTATTGGGATTTGGTGACAACAGAAAAGGGTGCAATATTCGATAGTATGAGTGACTGGGTATTAAAAACTATTGATATGCTTTCACAATCCCCAAATACGCACCTATATATAAAACCACATCCTTCTGAGCTTTATTCAAGCGATAAATCCTCCTGGGGGGTAAAAAATATAATATTGAAGCACTATGGAAAATTACCAAACAATGTCACAATAATAGCTCATGAATTAAACATTAGCCCATATAGTTTATTAGATTATATAGATTTAGGCATTGTATTTAATGGGACCCTAGGGCTAGAATTGGCGATTGAAGATATACCAGTTATTGCCGTAGGGAGGGGCCCATATACAGGATCAAATGTTCTTACGGAGCCTATTAGCATAGAACAATATAAAGAATATTTGCATCAAAAAAAGGATGCAAAAAGCACTGATAAAAACGATATTAGACTTTTTGCGTATTTTTATTTTATTAAGAACTGTATCCCCTTTCCAATAGTTGATAGGGTATGGGCCCCAAAATTTAAGGGATATCAAGTAAAGACAGACAAAGAATTTTTCGAGGGTAAAAATTATTATCTGGATCACATATGTAATGTAATTCTTAAAAATAAATTGCCAGAAGAGTGGGTAAAACAAATTGCATAGTCAAGAAAAACAAGCTTCTATATTGTTTTTTATTCCTGCCCGAGGAGGATCCAAGGGACTCCTCAAAAAAAATTTACGAAAGTGCGGTGGAAGGTGTCTAATTGATTGGACTCTTTCAGCCGCCAAGTTAACGAGTTATGCTGGCTACATTTTTGTGAGTACTGACTGTTTTGAAATTGCGGAGCATGCACGAAATCAAGGCGCGCAAGTCCCATTTTTAAGGCCGGCAGAATTAGCTGGTGATGATTCAAAGTTATCGTCTGCCATTTTTCATGCTGTAGAGGAATTTAAAAATCAAGGTATCAATTTTGATTTAGTTGTAGTGTTGCAACCAACCTCACCACTCAGAAATTTCTTACATATAGACGAATCTATTGAGTTGTATTGCAAAAACAGAAGTTCAAATATGGATACACTTATTTCTGTTTATCAAATCGATAGGAAATATTTATGGATGATGCAAGAGCGCGGCGGTTATATTAATTTTATAAATCAATCAATCAACATAGACAACCCCCGAAGACAGGAATTGGAACAAGCTTTTTTACCCAACGGCGCGATATTTATTCTTGATGCCAGTAATATACAAAACTGGGTTTATGGAAATAGAACAATCCCATATCTTATGGACGCTATTCATTCAATTGATATTGATAGTGAAGATGATTTGACTTTAGCTGACAGTTATCTTAATAAACAGTGAGTAATTGAAATCCTTTACCGTGAGAAATAACTTGTGAATTCAGTATCCGATGTATATAAATTTTTAAAGGATATTTTAATATTTATTTTAAATAGAAATCAGTATATTTTTCAAAGGGATTATAAATTTGTTGATGAAGATTCAAAATTTTCACACATATTAGAAGCTGTCAACTATGTAAAGGTTGCTGGTGCTGACGATAGGATTCCCTGCACATATTTTGAATTTGGTTGTCATTCAGGAAGAACTTTCTCTGCAGCTATTAGGGCATCAGAAGGTTTAAAAATTCCCTTTAAATTTTACGCTTTTGATTCGTTTCAAGGTCTTCCGAATGTATCGACTGCCGAGGATGGTATTTTTCTAAAGGGGGATTTTTCAACTTCCGTAGCAGATTTTGTGAGTCTGGTTAAAAAGTATTCTGGATATAATCTAAAGAATGATTCGATAATACAAGGTTATTATAATGAATCTCTTACAATTGAATTGCAAAAGAGTTTACCTCGTATTGGGGTTCTCCATATTGATGTTGATTTATATTCATCAACAGTTTCAGTTTTAAATTTTATCAGACCGCTAATCTGTCCTGGAACTGTAATTCTATTTGATGATTGGTACTGCTTCTCTCCTGCAAGTATTCTTGGTGAGAAAAAAGCTTTTGACGAATTTTTGAAAAATAATAGTGAAATCCACGTTGAGGAATGGAAGAACTATTCAACATTTGGGAAATCTTTTTTTGTAACTAGCTGTTAACTACTAAATTGCACCTAAGTAAATTTATAACAATTAGGAAATAATCCTATTAAATAAACCCAATATGAGTTCAACTGATAAATCATTTATTCCTGTTTATTCAACATTTCTAATGGGAAATGAATCTAAATATGTAAATGAATGCTTAACTAGTGGATGGATTTCTTCAAAAGGGCAATTTATTTCTAGGTTTGAGAAGGAATTTTCTAAGTTTATTGGTGTAAGAAGTTCAACCAGCGTTTCAAACGGTACCGTAGGATTGCATCTTGCGTTGAAGGTCTTGGGTGTGGGCCCTGGTGACGAGGTTATTGTTCCGACGCTAACTTATATTGCAACTGTTAATGCCATACTTTATGTCGGAGCTCAGCCAGTTTTTGTGGATTCTGACGAAAGGACTTGGAATTTAGATCCAAAATTGGTTGAAAAAAAGATCAACAAAAAAACAAAAGCAATATTAATGGTGCATTTATATGGAGCGCCTTGCGACGTTAAAGCATTAGCAAAATTGGCTAGGGAAAATGAAATATTTTTGATTGAGGATGCTGCCGAAGCTTTTGGCTCTAAGCAAGATGGAAGATATATCGGAACCTTAGGTGACATTTCGGTGTTTAGTTTTTTTGGAAATAAAACAATTACAACTGGTGAAGGTGGCATGTTAGTTGCAAATAATGAATCCTTAATAGATCGAGCAACCCATCTAAAGAGTCAAGCAGTATCACCCACTATAGAGTACTGGCATGAAGAGATTGGGTTTAACTATAGAATGACTAATCTTTGTGCTGCTATTGGATTAGCTCAGTTAGAGCTTGCGTATTTGATTCTGGATAAAAAAAGAATGCTAGCCGCTTGGTATAGAGAAGAGTTGCACGACTTGCCTTGTACTTTCCAGGAGGAAATATCTGGTGACTTGCACTCATACTGGATGGTATCAATTCTACTAAGATCTGAGTTCGAGCGAGATAACATGAGAGAGCATCTTAGATTAAATGGTGTTGAGACACGCCCAATTTTTTATCCAGTTTCATCTATGCCAGTTTGCGCCTCAGTGGAGTTGTTTCCAGTGGCCAATAAAATAAGTAAATGTGGGATGAATCTGCCAAGCTATCCAGCATTAACTAGGGATCAGATTGGATATATTTGCTCTAAAATAAGGGAAGCATTAAAAGGTATTTAATAGCTCTAAATAAGGTGAATATGAAAATTTATGCTACAGAAGCCGATATTTATAATCAACTCAGGACCTTGTCTGAAAAAATAAATAGAGACTATAACGGAGTTGAGCTAGATTTGGTTTATGTATCGACCGGCGCTTTCGTTTTTGCAAACGATCTAGCGCGAATGATTAGAATTCCATTAAAAATGCATCCAATTTCATACAGCGACTATCACCCACCCTCTGGAAATGGGGAGGTTCAGCTATTGCTTGATGTATCTACTCCTCTTATGAACAGGCATGTGCTGTTACTGGACGGTATTGTTATCAGTGGTAAAACGCCTCATTTCATAATGGGGTTATTAAGATTGCGTATGCCAGCTACTCTAGAACTTTGCGTGGTTGGATCCAAGCCAAAAAAATTAAGCGTTGGTATGAATATTAAGTACCAATTATTTTCTCTGGTAAATGAATGGATTGAGGGATACGGAATAGGGTCGGGAGAAAACAAATATAGCAGATCCTTGATTGATGTATCTTAGGGTTTGGTGACCATGATTAAAAATAACAACAATATAGAAATTGATGCGCTAAATAACATTCGACTTTTGTTAATTGGCCCTTATCCACCACCATTTGGAGGAATTGCAACTCATATTAGATTATTAGCGCCGCATCTAAAAACTAATGGAATTGGAAATTTAGTTGTGATTACATTTGGCGACGAGAACTCTGATGACTTTTTTGAGGGAGTTAAGGTCTATAGGCGCAATCTTAAAAAAAATATATTTAAAGTGTTTTTCCCGCAAAACATAAAGCTATTGCTTGAAGTTTTTTTTTCCCTTGGTTTAAAAGGATTATCCACTACACAAACTGCACAAGAAGCAATCAAGGCAGTAATTATTAATGAAATTTTTCAAAAAGAGGAAATAAATTTCATTAGCTCATATTTGTCAAACTCGAGCATCACACTAATTCCATTAAAGAAATATTGGAAAAAATTTGTTCCTACAATTCTGACAGTATTCGGAGAAATATATGAAGCTCCGGAATTTTTTTTAAAGCATTTAAATATTGTTCAAGAATTAATCAATCTATGTGACCACGTAATGTCATCAAGCCAATATTGCGCAAATAGCCTAAAGAAAATTGGTATTAAAAGAGATATTGAGTCTATTTTTTATGGAGTAGAGTTAAGCCTATATGAATCATTAGATAGCAAGACTTATCTAAGAAATAAAAATGCTATTGACCATGATGAGGTTGTAGTATTTTTTATGGGAAGGATGCTCTCGGATATGGGGTTAGACGTTTACCTAAATTGCATCCCCAAGCTCATACAACGCAATAATAATTGTCGCTTTGTTATTGCAGGTGCAACCGGAAATTTGACTGAAGATGCTTACATAATACAGAAAAAGTATCCAGATAAAGTTGACGTTTTCGAAAACATATCATTTTTTAATCAAGGAGAAGTTTATAAATTGGCGGATATTTTAGTGGCGCCTACATTTAATCAGCGCGCATGTATGGGCGTGTCTATCAAAGAAGCAATGGCGGCTTCTCTCGCTGTAGTTGCTGGGGCTGGAGGTGGCATTTCAGAGGCTGTTGTAGATGGAGAAACAGGATATCTTGTGCCTGTTGATGTTAAGGGTAAAGTTAATGAAGATATTTTTTTGCAAAAACTTGAAATATTGATACTTAACCATGAATTAAGGCATAAATTTGGTGCGGCTGGATATATAAGGGCAAAAGAATTATTTTCTGTAGATAAAACTAATACAAGAATTACCAAATTAATATTAGACGTAAGTAAAGCTTCATGAAGAGGTATGTAGGACTTTATTATGCATCATTAAATTTGACTGTTGTAGTAAAGTCTTTTTTGAAGATATTTATAAGGCTGATGACCCCAAGGGAAAAATTACACCTAAAACTTGTGAGTCTACTAACCAAAAACTACGGTGCAGGTCATTGGTTTTGTTTTAGCAGTGGAAGAGGGGCAATTGCCTTTATGTTAAAGGCTGCAGGAATTGGTAATGGTGATGAGGTTGTTGTCTCAGCATACACTTGCTTAGCTGTACCTACTGCGGTACTTGCATTGGGAGCTAAACCAGTTTATGTTGATATAGACAGTGATTCATTATCAATGACCATAGATATGGTAGTGAAATTAGTCACCCCAGCCACAAAGGCGATTGTTGTTCAGCACACCTTGGGCAATATTTTCCCAATTGACAAGTTAGAGGAAAAATTAGATTTAAGAGGTATTATAATAATTGAAGATTGTGCGTTATCAATTGGCAGCAAGATAAACGGCTGTAATGTTGGATTTAGAGGTGACGCATCTATATTTTCAATGGAGTTATCCAAGACCATATCATGTGGTTGGGGAGGGCTACTTTTGATTAATAACGTGAAATATCTATCTTCAGCAATAAACTTATATTCTAAGGTTGCGTATCCAAATCTATTTAAATCCTCAAAAGACTCTTTTCAAACATTAGTTTCAGCTTTCTCCTACCAGCCACTTCTGTTTCACATTATTGGAAAATACTTAATTGCTATTTTCTATAGGTTAAGATTATTTCGAAACTCTACTACCACTGCTGAGGTTATGGGGATTTTCTCAAATAATTTTGTTCAAAAATTAGGTGAGCCGCAAACAGCTATTGCTGAAATTCAATGGAAAAGGTTTAATGAGGTAGCAATTAAATGTGCAGAGAATTTTTATGAGATTGCCAACGCAGCCACTAATTTAGGCTACAAAGTTCACCTGCCAAAAAGTCAAGTTGAATACTCCGTGTCAAACAGAGTTTCACTTCTTGTAAAAGATCCGGCTGAAATGGTTAATTACTTTGGTCTTGAAAATATTGAATTAGGTCGATGGTTTGACGGACCTCTATCGCCATCGCCGGTTAATAAAGTCTTTAACTACAAATTAAAAAAATTTCCGCAGGCTACTAAAACAGCTAAACATGTTGTTAATATACCCTCTCATTCAGGGTTAACGATCGGCGATAAGGATAAAATTATTACTTTATTGCGGGCCTATAGTTGTAAGCATTCACATGCTTATATTGACTAATAACTAATTCAATTTAGGAATGCCATGTGTGGAATTGTAGGCGCAATGTTATTTGCCCAATCTGATTATGTGCTGACTGAAAAGTATCTAATTAAAATGCGCGATTCTATGGCCCATCGCGGCCCAGATGGTACTGGCATTTGGATATCGGGTAATAAGAAGATTGGATTTGGGCATCGAAGACTTGCAATTATCGATTTATCTGTTGAGGCAAATCAGCCCATGAGTAATGCTGATAAATCTATTTGGATCGTTTTCAATGGAGAAATCTATAATCATGCTGATATACGCCAAGAGTTAAATTCAATAAGACCCTACAAGTGGCTGACAAGGCACTCAGATACTGAGGTCATAATTCATGCTTATGAAGAGTGGGGCTTGAGCTTTGTATCAAAACTTGAGGGAATGTTTTCTATTGCATTATGGGATGCACGAATCGAAAAATTATTTCTTATTAGAGATAGGGTTGGAGTTAAGCCTCTTTATTACAGCATCCACAATGATAGAATTACATTTGCATCTGAAATAAAAGCACTTTTAGAGGATCCAGATCAAAAAAGAGAAGTAAATGAAGAATCTTTTTTTCATTATCTATCATTTTTAACCGTGCCATCTCCAAATACATTATTTTCTGGAATATCCAAGGTGCCTCCTGGGACTGTGATTGAATTTGATGACTCTGGAACTATGGTGGATTATAAATATTGGGATCCATTGGATAATGTCAGAGATTTAAGCTTGTTATCTGAAGATGCTATTGCAGAGCTCTTACTTTCTGAACTCAAAAGATCCATTGAAATGAGGATGGTAAGCGATGTTCCTGTTGGCGTTTTCTTGTCTGGAGGAATTGACTCAAGCTCAAATGCAGTTTTGATTTCGGAATTTACGGGGGCTCCAATTGATACTTTTACTATAGGCTATCAAGGTACCCTCGTCTCTTATCAAAATGAGTTGAAATTCGCAAAAATCATTGCCGAGAAAGTAGGAGCCCGCCATCATGAAAGATTGCTAAATTCTGATGATTTAATTTCTTTTTTACCCGTGATGGCTAAATTGCAAGATGAGCCTTTAGCAGATCCTGTTTGCGTCCCTGTATATTACATTTCTAAATTAGCAAGAGAATCTGGAATTATCGTATGTCAGGTTGGCGAGGGGGCTGATGAAATTTTCTGTGGCTATCCTCATTGGAAATTTATTCTGAGATTAGAAAAGTTTTTAAAAATTATTCGCCCTATATTGCCATTTAAACTCCTATTAAGAGTATTGAAAATATTTGGTAAAGACGAGAGTTGGTATTTTGAATATTTAAGTCGGTCCTATCATAAGCTTCCAATTTATTGGGGTGCTGAAGTATTCACTGATATTAAAAAAAAGAAACTTCTATCAGATCGAATGTTTAATAAATATCAGGCTATAAATTCATGGTCAGCTCTTGAGTCTATTTGGGGTAGATATTCAAAAAAAGTTCATACTAGTGACGATCTTCAATGGATGACATACTTAGATTTAAATTTTCGATTGCCTGAACTTCTTTTGATGAGGGTCGATAAAATGAGCATGGGTGCTTCAATTGAGGTGCGTGAACCCTTTCTGGACCATAAATTGATAGAGTTTGCCCTAGGGATTCCAAGAGAAATAAAGATTAAAAATGGGGTATTAAAATCAATTCTAAAAAAATCTTTGAGACGTGTATTGCCGAGTGAAATTTTAGATAGAAGGAAGCAGGGTTTTGCAGCACCAATTGAAGATTGGATGCTTGGAGAGCTCGGCGAGCTAGCCCGTTTGCAGTTGAAGGAATTTTGTATCGCAAGTGATTTATTAAAATGGGAAGAGGTTGAAATTCTCTTAAATAGTAATAAGCGGGCTAATGCATGGCCTTTGATTAATATGGCTCAATGGTGGAATGTATACATAAGGCCTGGAGTAAATAATGAGACGCAGAAAAATGTCAATTAATTCGGATGTTAAGAAATACTGGGAAAAAACTCCATGCGGAACTGATCAAACTATTACGGGAGATATTAAGCCATTGACAAAAGAATGGTTTGAGGCGGTTGAAGAGTACAGGTATGAAGTTGAGCCATTCATACACGCAATTGCGCAGTTCATAAGATACAGGGGTAAGCGAGTTTTAGAGGTTGGTGTTGGAGCGGGCACAGATCATTTGCAGTGGGCGAGAGCTGGGACTGATCTCTATGGTGTTGATTTAACTGCAGCAGGCATTGAAACTACAAATAAAAGGCTTCAGATCTATGGTTTCAATTCAAATTTACAAAAAATTGATGCTGAGCAACTTCCTTTTCCGGATGAATATTTTGATGTTGTGTATTCATGGGGAGTCATACATCACTCCAACGATCCCGATCTAATTATGGATGAAATTTATCGAGTATTGAGGGTAGATGGTGAATTCATTGGGATGTTATATCAGCGTCCATCCCTGACTACCTTAAGAGTATGGGTTAAATTTGCCCTATTTAGATTTTCTCCATGGAGATCTTTCGGAGATGTTTTATATAACCATGTTG
>CANJHO010000027.1 GCA_947474165.1 Legionellaceae bacterium | reverse complement strand
ATCAATTTCAAGTTGTATTAAAGCCATCCCCCTTGGACATTCAAGAAAAGTATTTAGACTCTTTGCGGGCGCTTGGGGTTCAACCGCTGACGGATGATATTCGTTTTGTGGAAGACAACTGGGAGTCGCCTACCTTGGGCGCTTGGGGTTTGGGATGGGAAGTCTGGCAAAATGGCATGGAAGTGTCTCAATTTACCTACTTTCAGCAAGTGGGTGGGCTGCCTTGCAAACCTGTGACAGGCGAGCTGACCTACGGTCTTGAGCGCCTTGCGATGTCCTTGTTAGGGGTTAATAGTATGTTTGACATGCCTTGGGGAAAAACCGCACAGGGTATTGTGACCTATGGGGATGTGTTTCATCAAAATGAAGTAGAACAATCAGCCTATAATTTTGAGCATGCGAATGTTGATGTATTGTTTCAGCAGTTTGATTATTTTGAAGCACAAGCGCAACAATTGATTGCCCTGCAATTGCCCTTGCCTGCTTATGAAATGGTTCTAAAAGCCTCTCATTCTTTTAATTTATTAGATGCGCGTCATGCCATATCAGTGACGGAACGGCAACGATATATTTTGCGCGTTAGACAACTCTCAAGGGCGGTCGCTGCAGCCTATTATGAAGCGCGTGAGGCGCTTGGTTTTCCTTTAAAGGTGTGTGATGTTGAGTGATTTATTATTTGAATTGGGCACAGAGGAGCTCCCATCGGGCGCGGTTTGGCCGCTTGCGGATGCCTTGGCGAATGGGTTGGTGGCAGGTTTTAAGGAGGCGAATATCCAACATGGCACGGTGCATCGTTTTGCAACACCAAGACGCTTGGCCGTTATTATCGATGATGTATCCTTAAAGCAGCCTAGCCAGCTTGTTGCCCGGCGAGGGCCTGCAATGACAGCTTCACATCAGGCTGATGGAACGCCTTCTATGGCCTTACTGGGTTTTGCTAAATCATGTGGTGTGACCGTGGCAGATCTTAGCCCTTTAAAAACAGACAAGGGCGCTTGGTGGATCTATGAAGCGGAACGGGAAGGTGCCCATACCTCCGATTTATTACCTAGCCTAATCAATGACGCCATCCGAGCTTTACCGCTTTCCAAACCCATGCGGTGGGGGGATGGCGATATTTTATTTGCGCGTCCCGTGCATTGGGCAGTTCTATTGTTGGGTGATGCGGTTGTTGCCGCGGACATTCTGGGTGTGTCAACGGGTCGTCAAAGTTATGGGCATCGTTTTCATCAACCCAGGCCTATCAATATCCCAACCGCATCTGCCTATGAAGCGCTATTAAAAGATAATTTTGTGATAGCCGATTTTGATGTGCGCCGTCAAATGATTATCGAAGCAGTTCAACAATTGGCAGCAGATAAAGGCTTTGTTGCGGTCATGCCGCCCGCATTGGTCGATGAGGTGACCTCTATTGTGGAGTGGCCACAGGCCTTGTTGGCGAGTTTTGAAGAAGAATTTCTTGGCGTCCCAGCGGAGGCTTTGATTGCCGCCATGCAATTGCATCAGAAATGTTTTGCATTGCGGGATAAGCAGGGCACACTTTTACCTCATTTTATTACCGTTGCAAATATCGCCAGCAAGAACACGCAGCAATTGGTGTTGGGCAATGAAAAAGTAATGCGTGCGCGCTTAAGTGATGCCGCTTTCTTTTATCGTCAAGACATGCGGCAATCGTTAAGCGATTATCTTCCGCGGACGGCCAATGTGGTATTTCAAGCCAATCTGGGAAGCCTGCATGATAAAATGATGCGAATGAAAGACTTGATGGCCTATCTCAGCTCGCCATTGCAACTTGATAAAAAACACGCAATCCGTGCAGCAGAATTAAGCAAATGCGACCTCATGACGGGCATGGTGGGTGAGTTTCCTGAGCTTCAGGGTGTCATGGGCTATTATTATGCGCGTCATGATCAAGAACCCCTGGACGTGGCAGAAGCTTTGAATGAGCAATACATGCCCCGCTTTTCGGCCGATCGATTACCGCCTTCGCCATTAGGGCAGGCTTTGTCTTTGGCTGATAGAATGGATACTTTGGTGGGCACGTTTGCCATGGGTCAAAAACCTACAGGGGTGAAGGATCCTTTCAAATTGCGTCGTCATGCGCTAGCGGTGTTGCGCCTCCTGATAGCAACGCCTGCTGCGATTAATTTATCAACGTTGATTGATGTGTCAAGGCATGCGTATGCGAATACTATTAAACCCATAGAGGGTGCGCTGGCTGAATTAAAGCCGTTTATATTGGACAGACTTCCTTCATTTTATCAAGCCAAAGGGGTATCGCCTGAGCTGATACAAGCAGTCTGTGCCCGTCAAGACGATTGGCTTTTTGATCTAGATAACCGCGTGAGTGCATTGTTGGCCTTTGTTAGTCTCCCTGCCGCTGGAAGCTTATCGGCAGCGTGTAAACGCGTGAATAATTTATTACAGTCTGTCTCTTTCTCGATGGATGAGCCTGTTGTTGAGGTAGGCCTATTACAGGAAGTGGCTGAAAAAACATTATTTGATAGCTTGCAGACCGTGGAAGCTTTGGTGATACCGCTTTATAGTCAGGGGGATTATGGATCCATTTTGACGGCTTTAGCAGGGTTGCGGACGCCTGTGGATGACTTCTTTCTGCATGTGATGGTGATGGTGGACGATGCAGCGATTAAAAACAATCGATTAAATTTGTTAGCTCGCTTGCAGCGTGTATTACAGGGTGTGGCTGATATTTCTTTATTATGAAATTAATTATTTTAGATAGGGATGGGGTAATTAATCAGGACTCTATTCATTATATTAAATCACCTGATGAATTAATCTTTATACCTGGCAGTTGTGAGGCGATTGCGCGTTTAACAAAGGTGGGGTTCACCGTCGCTGTTGCAACCAATCAGTCAGGGATTGCTCGGGGCTATTACGATGAAGCCCAATTGGAAGCTATTCATGCAAAAATGCAAGCGGGTGTGACTGCTGTTGGGGGTTGTATCAGCTTGATTAGGCATTGTCCTCATATGCCAGAAGCCGGTTGTGCTTGTCGTAAACCACAACCGGGGATGTTACAGGCCATCTCCAAGCAGTTTGATTGTGATTTGAAGAATGTTTTTTTCATCGGCGACAGGGTTTCTGATATTCAGGCGGCTGAAGCTGCAGGCGCTATTCCGATAATGGTCATGTCACCGATGACGGATAGGGTTGGTTTAGCAGAATACCCCCATGTGCCTGTTTATACCTCGCTAGCCCATTGTGTTGACGACCTGATAGCACTCAAATGATTCAAATAACAGCGGTAAGTTTTGATTCCCCGGATTTAATTGAGAAGGCTGAGCGAATAGCCCATCAATTAAATCTGGTGCTCGATGATCAAATCCTGCCGCGATTGCATGTGACCGCGGATAAATTGGTTTTATTGGTTGATAATTTTTCCCCACTTTTCGTGGATTTTAGTGCCGCGGTCTGGCAAAAGCGCCGTGATGCGGGGAAAAAACAAGGCTTGGTGCGTGCTTGTAGGCCTAGAAAAGGGTTGCGTATTCTTGATGCAACAGCGGGGTGGGGGAGAGATGCGGTGGTGTTAGCCAGTTTTGGTGCAGAGCTTTTGATGCTTGAGCGTCAACCGGTGATGTCGGCCTTATTGGCCGATGGCTTGGAGCGGATCCCGCCTGTGTCGCCTCTTTCAATGGCCTTACTGAAGCAGGATGCCAAAACGTATTTACAGGCCCTTAGCGATGCGGATTACCCTGATGTGATTTACATTGATCCCATGCATCCCACGCGTCAAAAATCAGCCTTGGTGAAAAAAGACATGCAAGTGTTACAGCAGCTCATCGGAGTTACCCAAGATGCGAGTGAGTTAATCCAATTGGCAATGACACGAGCCCGTCAACGGGTGGTTGTTAAATGGCCGCAACACTTGGATGCTTTATTTAAGCCTAGTTCAAGCATTGAGGGAAAAACAGTGCGATTTGATGTGTATCAGTCAAGGCCAAAACATGATTGTTCAAAAAATATCACGTAGGTTGGGCAAAGCGCAGCGTGCCCGACAATTGCCGGGCACGTCGCTCTCGCTTCTTTGCCCAGCCTACCTATATTATTCAAAATTGTATTGAACCATCCTTGTTGTAATATGATTGATCACACATGTTTTAGCCCTGATGTATCAGTGCAATCATGATTAAAAAAAGCGGATCTTCCAGTGGAATGGGTATATAATCGTTTGAAAGTGAATAGGAAAAATACAAATGTCATCTAATTTATTCGGTGTTATGAAAAGGTGTGCGACCTTGCTGTTGATCATGGGGACGTGCATGCCAGGGGCGGCTCAGGCTGATCGCGAAGAACATGGCCATGGGCATAGTGAACAACGGTTTGAAAGATCACACGAGGGGGATCGATCCATTCATGGTCACCAGAGTAAGGAGGCCCCTCGTGGTTTTAATCAGGGCCAAGCCCAAGCCCCCCGTGGTTTTAATCAGGGGCATGGCGGCCAATATAAGCATCAAGGCAGTCGAGGCAATGACAACAATTTTCATGGCCATCCATCGGTGAATGAAGTGCATGGACATGGGGAGGCCAGGGGGAATTATTATGATGCTGGTCGGCATTATAACTATTATCATCGGGGCCAATATTATAATTACTACCATAATAATGAGTATTATTTATACTTTATTGATGGGGATTATTATAATTATTTCTATAATGGTGCCTACTATGTGTACTTTGTGAATGGTCGTTATTATAATTATTATCACAATGGGGTTTATTATCAACATTGTAGAAAAATACCTGGCTATCGCACACACGGGCGATGGTATCCTTCTACGATGATCTGCAATTAGAAAAGAGAAAACAGGGACTAAAATTCGCTTAACTCTTCGCGAAGCCGTTTTTCCTCATCTAGATCTTCAATGCGGCGACGTCGCTCTAGTCTTGTGCTTGCATTGGCTTTATTGGAGACATGATCATTCGCATCATTTGATTCATCATGATTAATGTCTGCCCCTTCAGTTGGTCGAATCTTCATCGCTATCTCCTTTAGCGAGCCCGTGAAGTCCGTTACAAAGTAAAATGGGCCCGTGACTTCTAAAAATAGCAGAATTTTAAGTCTAGGAACAGCTGAATCTTTTGGACATTGAACAAGACTGCATGAAAAAAGCCTCATGCAGTCTTGTTTATGATTGGTTTTAAGGTGTGCTACGCGGTATAGTACTCATATCCCCTGTGAATCAAAATCAATTATGCATGGGCAACCCATTATGAGCTAGCGAGCGAAGTCGGCGGTTTATTCGGATCATCAGCAGGTTCTTTTTTGGCGAGTTTTTCTTCCTTTGCCTTCTCATGGAATTCCTTTACTTTATTTTTAAAGTCTGGCGTGCTTTTGCTCAGCTTGTCTCGATCGGCTTTGAGTTTTCTAGCGTGAGTATCAATGGCATTTTTCTCGGCCTCATGACCCGCAAATAATTCACTAAATTTAATATTTTGCTTATGGCCTGTATTAAGTTTTATATCCTTTTCTTCAAAACCTACATTTCGGCAGGCAGCATAGGCCTCACGGGCAAGTTTGAGCTCATATTCTTTATCGGGATGACGAAGATTCATGCTGATTTTTTTATATCCAAGCCGCTGGATGGCTTCCGGAAGCGATTGGATATCATTTCGTAGATTGTTATCAGCACCCAAATAATAAAGGGGGTTACATAATATACGATGCGGTAGGTTTAAGCTAAAAGTACCCTCCCCGTTGTTCTCGAGCAATCGACCACTCCGCGTTCGAATGGTTTTTAAATTTTTTAACATCTCATCTGTAATGTCTGAGTCTTTATCTCGTTCGCCCGATCCAATGGCTGAGATATGAGGTTTGCCCTTACGAGCCTGTTCTACCAGTTGATTGATTTCGTCAGCTGTTTCTTTGTTTTCCATCCACAAGGCTAGCGTGGCTGTTTTTTGGATGTTAGGCGTCTCTAAGGTTTGTTGTATGGGCTTATTGATAGTTGCATTAAATGCAGTTAATTCATCGGTATGCGATTTTACAAGCGCGTTCAACATGCCATCTTTTACTTTGTCGACAGCTCTTTTATCGGGGTTGTTCCCTAAATCTACTTTTAATTGAGCTAAAAATGCTTGATCTATAAATAAGGCCTCAAGCGCCTTTTTTTCTTTATCATGTTGCGCACGAATGGCTTGTTCGGCATCGCTTTTTACAGCATATAAGTAATGAACAACATCTGCAGGTGATGCTGCGTATTTATCAACAAAGGCCACGATAGCCTGCATTTCATCATTAAAACGATCTTGAGCATTTTCTGTGTCTTGACTACATTTTAGGGCTTCGTCAATGCGTTTTTTAGTCGCATCTTGTAACTTGATGCCCTCCAGCGCCTTGATGCTCGCAAAACTTTGAGCTGAACTGATTCGATTCTCGAGATAGTCATCAAAGGCTTTGGCTGAGGTTTGTGATATTTCACCTTGAAAATGCATTCCTTGAAGGCGCGCAGCATAGCGTGCGGTTGAAGGATCATCACTATTTTCGTTGCGATGGCTATAACCAAAACCCAATATACCGCCCACCATGTTCTTAAGTGGGTATACAATTTCCCAGAAAGTTTTCATTATCGTCGCACCTTTAAAAATGGATTAGTTAAATTATAGCATCGAATACTTAACAGAAAATTAAGGCTGACTGGAAGACCATGCTTGAATAGCAGCATCACCAAATAGTGCATGGGCTTTGTCTTTAACAGCTTTTGTATTCATCGCTTTAACAAATAATAGCAATTGCGATTTTTTATCACTCTGACGGTGAATGACAATTAAATTGGCATAGGGTGAATTTTTGTCTTCAAGAAATAAGGCATCATGGCTGGGTCGTAGGCCCGCAGGGATGGCAAAGGTGGTATTAATGACTGCGGCATCCACATCGGGCAGTACTCGGGGGAGTTGGGCTGCATCCAGTTCTTTGAAATGAAGGTGCTTGGGATTGTTACGGATGTCTTGAATACTAGACGGATGCTGGGTTTTCAAGGTAATTAAGCCTGCTTTTTGTAATAATAATAAGGCGCGAACCTCATTACTGGGATCATTGGGTAGGGCGATGAGGGCACCGTTTGGCAATTGGTGAATTGATTTAATTTTTTTGGAGTAGATCCCCGTTGGATAGACAAAAGTTTTACCAATGACTTCTAAATCATAATGATGAGCCAAGGTTGCGGCTTTTAAATAGGGCAGATGTTGGTAAACATTGGCATCTAGGCTACCATCTTGTAGGGCTTCATTGGGTAAGTTGTAATCATTAAATTCAATGATTTTGATGTTGAGGCCATATTGTTCTAAGGCTACTTTTTGCGCTACTTCAACCAATTCTGTTTCAGGGCCGCTAACGGTCCCAATGGTGAGCGTATTGGGAGAGGGTTTTCCGCATCCAACGAGGGTGAGTAACAGGGTAAAAAGACTTAAAAACCGCATAAAAACTCCTAAGTTTAATGAACCTAATCATGTGAAAAATATTGGGCCAAACGGTCACCGGCCATTTGTAATAACTGCACAATGCCAATTAAAATAAGCACCGTGAGCAGCATGATGCTGACATTGAATCGTTGATAGCCGTAACGAATGGCCAAATCACCCAAGCCTCCCCCGCCGACCGTGCCTGCCATTGCTGAGTAATTGACCAAGGTAATGGCGGTGACTGTCATGGTATGGATCAAGGCAGGCATTGCTTCTGGTAATAAAATAAGACGAATGGTTTGCCAGGTATTGGCTCCCATTGAGGCAGCTGTTTCGAGAAGGCCTAGAGGCAGGTCTTGGTATACATTGTCAACAAGGCGAGCAAAAAAAGGCGTCGCCCCTAAGGTGAGGGGCACCATGGCAGCATGCAATCCAATGGAGGTGCCCACCAGAAAGCGCGTTAGTGGGATTAAGGCCACCAATAGAATAATAAACGGGATGGATCGACAGATATTGATAAAGCCTGCAATGAGGCGGTGTAACATGGGATTGGGCTTGATGCTGCCGCTGGTAAAGAGTAACGTGCCTAAAGGCAGGCCCAGTAAGATGGCGAATAATGTGCTGGCCAATACCATATACAGGGTTTCCCCTGTTGCAATCAGTACATCATAAAGTAGGGTCAGTGACATAGCCTAAAATCTCCACAGATAAACGGAATTGCTCACATCGTTTGATAAACGCTTTTAGTAAGCTCTGATTGGCATTGAGTTCAATAATGAGCACCCCGCAGGTGACCCCATCAAATCGGTCAATATTGGCCAGTAAAATATTGATATCCAGGTGCAATTCACGACTGGTTTGGCTAATAAAGGGTACTGTGGCCTCATCGCCTTCAAATAATAGGCGTAGCAGGGGCTTATGGTTGGGTGCCTCTGATAAATGGGTGCTTAAACAATGGGGTAATTGGGGGCTTAATTGAGCATACAAGAGGCCTCGGGCAATACTATTTTTTCGTGAAAAAACATTGGCAAGGGCTGTGGTTTCAATGATTTTACCCGTCTCCATGATTGCCAAGCGGTGGCAAATGCGTTTAACCACTTCCATCTCGTGGGTAATTAAGAGGATGGTGAGACCATAAAGACGATTTATTTTTTTTAAGAGATCAAGAATGGAATCGGTTGTTTCTGGATCAAGGGCGGATGTTGCCTCATCGCAGAGTAGAATTTTAGGTGAGCAACTCAAGGCCCTTGCAATGGCCACACGTTGTTTTTGGCCACCACTCAGTTGGGCAGGATAGGCATGGATTTTATCTGTTAATTCGACAAGTGGGAGTAGCTCATTGATTTTAGTGTGGATGGCATCTTCATTAATGCCTTGGATGCGCATGGGCAGTGCAATATTGTCGTAGACGGTACGCGCGTTTAATAAATTAAAATGTTGGAAAATCATGGCTGTTTTATGGCGAGCATAGCGTAGCGCATGGGCATTCAGTTGGGTGATGTCTTCGCCATCCACCAATACCATGCCGCTATCGGGTCGCTCTAATAAATTAACACAGCGCAATAAGGTGGATTTCCCGGCACCACTTTTGCCAATAATGCCAAATATTTCACCTTCCTGTACAAATAAATTAACATCCTGCAGGGCGACATGGTCACCAAAAGATTTAGTTAATCCAGATAGTTCAATCATTTTTTTACCAGCGTAGGACAGCGAGCGGGGAGATATTAAAGTGGGATTACTACCCGCTTTAGCCGTGTTTTCAAGCGCATTAAAAATGCCTTGAGCGCCCGCAAGCTGAGTGTTCAAATCGGCGCATCAGAGATTATACATCAGCGGAATAGATAATCAATCTATCATTAGAAATTAGCAGGGCTAAATCATGTGTGACCAAAATAAAAGCATCTTATTTAAACCCAGGATTCTTTGGCTATTTTACAAACACGCTAGCCACATCCATGTCGCTCTTGAAAGGCATCCATGCCTTTCAAAGGTTTATAAAATAGCCAAAGAATCCTGGGCTTAAATAAGATGCTTTTATTTTGGTCACACATGATTTAGCCCTGAGAAATTAGGTTGCGTCCCTTTCACAAATAATTCTGGATGCTCGCGCCTAAAGGTTGTTATCTCATTTTTCAGTTTGACGTTAGGGCTTAGCACACTATCGATGGTTTGGTTAGGAAGCATCTCGATTTCTGGATTAGAAGGGGCTCTTTTATTTCTACTTAACCATGTTGTAATGGCTTGTCGTTCATAGGTTGTTTTATCTAAAGATAAGATAACAGGATCTTCCATGATTTCAGAACAGATTGGGCATTCAAAGTCTCTTGGAATCGTTGCAGGTGGTTTTGGCATCTGTTCGGGTTGTTTTTTTTGCGAGGGTTTTTCAGAAAATAGACCTATCCCTCTTTGATGAGTAAAATGCTTTGGCTCATTCTCATTTATCATCTTATTAATCGCATGACCTTGGCCCATTAGATTAGACATATTGTGAGGATTGTTACTTTCTATTGTATAGATTAATGCAGCAGATATAGCGACGGCTGCTAGAATGACGCTGACAACTACCAATGCCCCTATGGGCGTTGCTGAACCAAATAAAACAAGCAGCCAGGGGCCTCCTGCTAAAAGTCCAAACCATAATAGTCCCATCATGTTACTCGCCACATTATTGTAGAACGCTTTACGGGTTTTTAATTCCAATTGATGTTGATTCAATTCGGTAAGAAGGAAGTTAAACGTCGCTAGTTTGTTTTTAAAGTCCCAATCGCGCAGGTCGGCATTCATTGCACCCAAAGCGTTTGCTATCTTTATGGCTTCATTGGATATACTGGGTTGATTTTTGATCAGGGTAAGCAATTCTTTTTTAAATGCATCCAAAGGTATCCTGAGGTCATCAAGGTCGGCACGTGATATTAAATAGGGTTGTTGAGTTAATTGCATGAAAATATCAAGAATTGCTTTTTGTGTTTTTTCATGTTTCATCTTAACACTCCTATTTTTTATCTATGGGCTAAAGAGGTTATAGTGTACATTCAGAAGATTAAGGAATTATTAATAGATACAATAGGCGGTGTTAAGGGTTCAGATTATTCTTTTATAGGCTCTAATTCCTTTCTATTTTTAAAATCAACCAGGGCCTCGGGGTTTGCAATGGAGCTGAGGTTGTTAATGGGTTCGCCATGTACGGTTTGGCGGACTGCGATTTCCACTACTTTGCCGCTGATGGTGTGGGGGATGTCCGTCACTTGTAGGATTTTTGCTGGAACGTGACGGGGTGAGGCATTCTTGCGAAGAAGGTCTCGAATGCGTTTTTGCAAGGGTTCATTTAAGGACACGCCCTCGCGTAATTTAACAAATAAGACCACTCGGACATCGCCTTCCCAATTTTGGCCAATGACCACACTGTCTAGGATCTCAGGTATTTTTTCAACTTGCCGATAAATCTCTGCAGTGCCTATGCGTACCCCACCAGGGTTTAATACAGCATCTGATCGACCATAAATGATCAAGCCATGGTGGGGGGTGATTTCTGCAAAATCACCATGAGACCAAACGCCGGGAAAACGTTCAAAATAGGCTTCTTTATAGCGTTTTTTATCAGGATCCTGCCAGAAACCCACGGGCATCGAAGGAAATGGCTTCGTGCAGACCAATTCACCCCGTTTCTCGCGTATCGGTTGTCCTTCTTCATCAAAGATGTCCACACTCAAGCCAAGACCTAAACATTGTAACTCGCCACGATAGACGGGCAATAGGGGGTTGCCCAAGGCAAAACAGGAGACAATGTCTGTGCCGCCAGAAATGGAGCTGAGTTGAACATTGGCCTTAATGGATTGTTCAACAAAATCATATTGCTGAGGCAAAAGAGGAGAGCCTGTGGAGAGAATGCAACGCAGATTGGATAGGGCGAAGTGTTCATTGGGGTGGATGTTTGCTTTTTCAATGGCAGAAATAAATTTAGCACTGGTTCCAAAGACCGTCACTTTTTCTGCCTCAATGAGTTGAAACAGTCTGTCTTGTTCGGGGTAGGTGGGTGAGCCATCATAAAGGGTTAAGGTGGCGCCAAGGGCCAAGACAGAGACCATCCAATTCCACATCATCCAACCACAGGTGGTGTAAAAAAATAAGTTATCGCTTGCTGTTATATCAGTGTGTAAGCCCAATTCTTTGAGATGCTGAAGCAAAGTTCCACCGGCCCCATGAATGATGCATTTAGGCTTGCCGGTTGTGCCTGAGGAAAAAAGAATATACAGCGGGTGTGCGAAGGGGCACGCTGTGAATAAAAGTGTTTCTGTGGGTTTTAGAAAATCATTCCAGGGGACTGCATTCTGAAGTGAAGACCAATCAATGACTGCATTAATCAGTGGGCAGATGATAATGTTTTTTAAATAAGGCATGCTGGCACTCATTTCTTTTATTTTTTCTACGCCATCGTGATGTTTTCCCTCATAAACATGTCCATCACAGGCAAACAAAACGCTAGGCTCGATTTGTCCTAGCCTATCGAGGGCGGCATCCGCTCCAAAATCAGGGGAGCATGAGGAAAAAATCGCACCTATTGAGGCCGTGGCTAGCATGATGATGACCGTTAAGTCTACATTGGGCATGAGGGCCGCAACCCGGTCCCCTTTCACAACGCCTGCGGCTTTTAGTCCTGCGGCACATCGAGCCACCTCATGGCGTAGGGCTTTATAGCTTAAAACTTGCCTTGTTCCCGCTTCATTGATGCTGACAATGGCAGGATGATCATCGTTTCTTGAGAGTAATTTTTCAGCAAAATTGAAGGTGGCGCCTTCAAACCATACGGCATCTAATAGATGATGATAGTTATTAACCACGGTTTTTGCAGGAGTATCGAAGGAAAGCTCAAAGTAATCACACAGGGCTTGCCAAAAAAGGGCAGGGAAGGCCACCGACCATGCCCATAATTGGTTATAATTTTTAAATGATTGATGGTGTTTTTGTTCTACGAACCGCATGAACGCCGACATTCTAGATTTTTCAGGGTTTGAAGGGTTCCATACGGCCGTCATTTTTTGCTCCCTAAGGGGTGCTGTTGTGTAATACAGTGGATCCCTCCACCGCCAGCGAACACATCAATGGCATCGATTGCTGTGATGCCATGGTCAGGAAATAATTGAACAAAGAGATCGTAGGCTGCTTTGTCATGGACTGGGTGCCCAAAAGCCGGCATCACAATGCCTTTATT
This sequence comes from Legionellaceae bacterium, assembly GCA_947474165.1. GTDB lineage: Bacteria > Pseudomonadota > Gammaproteobacteria > Legionellales > Legionellaceae > CANJHO01. Next base: position 16,754 of record CANJHO010000027.1, on the reverse strand, counting down.
CGCTCGATAGAAATTAATATAAGAGAGGGTTAGACGCTCACCTGCAAGGGTGGTTGCTGGGGGTTGTTCGATGAGATGGATCTCTAATGGGCGCCCTTTTGCATCGGTTGCCGATTGCAAGAGGGCTAGATTCTCATGCAAGATATTGTAGTTGGGATCAGACGGGTCGTGAGTGATTAAAGCCAGTACTTTACCAGGTGCAATGAAGCAGGCAATTTCATCGACATGTCCATCCGTTTCATCCCCCACGAGGCCTTTGTTCAGCCAAATGATGGTGTTACAGCCCAAATATTCACGAAGTGCTTGTTCAATATCAGCCTGTGTTAAATCAGGGTTGCGATTTTGATTGAGCAAACATTCGCGGGTGGTGATGAGGGTGCCCTCGCCATCCACATGAAAAGCACCGCCTTCCATCACCAATGGTGCTTGAAAATAGGTGGCTTGGGTGTCATTGATGATGGTTTTGGCTATTTGATTATCAAGCGCATAATCTTGATAGTTGCCTCCCCAGGCATTGTGAATCCAATCCACCCCAGCCAAATCGCCCTTGGCATTGATTAAAAATGTGGGGCCTGTATCGCGAGTCCATGAATCGTTGATGGGAAGCGGAATAAGACGAATGGCCTCCTCACAAAGGGCGCGGGCATCAATCATGTCGTCTGGATGGACCACAAAGGTGAGCGGTTCGTATTGCAGAATGGCTCTTGCCACCCTGAGGTAGGCAAGGCGTGCTTTCTCTAAACCGATAGCGGCCCAGGTTTCTTTATGCCTTGGCCACGCCATAAAGCAGCCTGCATGAGGATGCCATTCAGCAGGCATGTAAAATCCAGTTTCTCGAGGAGTCATGGGTAGTGCCTCGTTATTAGGTGCGTGTGCTGTTATTCCGCTCGCTTGCCTTATTGTTATCAAGATAAGTTAGTTTTGTAAAAATACTGCGTAATTCATTCAGGTAAGTTTGGATTTGTTCATCGGGTAATTCCGTTTGAATTAATTGTTTTTCATAGGATTGTAGCAGCTTTTTAGTATCATAATGCGCTAGATTCAAGACGTTCGTTATCGTATCGCCGCTAACTAAATCATTGATTTCAAAACCACCATTCATGGTTAATTTTACATCCATCGAATTGGTGTCCCCAAAGAGGTTGTGCAAATTACCGAGTATTTCTTGATAGGCACCAACTAAAAAGAAGGCAATGTCATAGGGTTTGTTTTCGTTAAAGCGGGGTAATAATAAGGTGGAGGTGATGCCTGATTCGCCGGTGTATTTTTTTAAAGTGCCGTCTGAGTCACAGGTTAAGTCTTGTAAGATCCCGTGCATGCAACGTTTTTCGGCCAGTTGCGTAATCGGCGCGATGGGGACAATCTGTCCAATTGCCCAAGCATCGGGAATCGATTGGAAAAAAGATAAGTTGCAAAACAGTTTGGCAGCCAAACGTTCGTTCAGGCTTTCAATGAGTTCACGGTCTCCCGGTATCGTATCATCCAGGCGTTGCTGAATTTCAAGACAGATGGTGGTGTATAATTGCTCTACTTTTGCTTTTTCAGTGAGGCTGATGACGCCATGTTTAAACATCGAGTGGGCTTCATTTAAAGCGTGTTCTGCATAATGATAAACCTCCATGGGCGAGTGGTTGGTCATGACTTGATAAGTATCCCAAATATCAAGAATAACCCGCGACTCATCGGGTTCAATGATAGGCAGTTGGGGCGTTTTGGATGCGACGTCAATATCGGTGATATTGGTGACAATCACGGCATGATGGGCCGTTAAAGCACGACCGGATTCAGAGATGATATTGGGCTCAGGCATCTCTGCTTCGAGACACAAATCTCGAACGGTTAAAAGAATATTCGTGGCGTATTCGTTCACGCTATAATTCATCGAACAGTCGGTATTTGAACGCGTTCCTTCATAATCAACCGCAAGACCACCCCCCACATCAATGGTGTTGATGGGCGCATTTAATCGGCGTAATTCAATATAATATCGAGATACTTCCTGCATGCAGTTTCGAATATCATGAATATTGGCAATTTGTGAGCCAAGGTGACAATGCATGAGTTGAAGGCAGTCAAGCGCATTTTGGGTTTTAAGGTGGTGAACCAAATCAAGCACCTGCTCTGCGTTTAACCCAAATTTAGACTTTGCACCACCTGTATTTTCCCATTTTCCGAGGCATTTATTGACCAAGCGGATGCGCACACCCAGTAGGGGTTTAATGCTCAAACGGGCTGATTCGCGCAAAATAATATCGAGCTCTGATCTTTTTTCAATGATGATAAAGACCGTATGACCCATTTGCTGTGCAATTAAGGCCGCTCGGATATACCCGCTGTCTTTGTAACCATTGCAGACGATGGTGGTTGGGCCATGTTGACCTAATAAACCAATCACGGCCATTAATTCAGGTTTACTGCCTGCTTCCAAGCCAATTGAGTGATTGGGTGCATTCAGTAGCTCACGAACAACACAATATTCTTGATTGACTTTAATGGGATAAACCAGCTGATACTTCCCCGAGTAAGCGGTTTCTTCAATCGCGAGTGAAAAGGCTTGATAGAGGCGCAGTACGCGATCATGCAAAATGTTGGTGAAGCGAATGAGCAAGGGTAATTGAAGGCCTGCGCGGCTTGCTGCATGAACAATGGCTTGTAGTTCTATGCCTTTTTCAGCACCTTGTTGGCTAATTTCAATGTTGCCCGCGGGGTTAACATGAAAATAGCCCTCACCCCAGTGGTTGATATTATATAAATTTTCTTCATGAAGGGGGTGACTTTTCATTCGGTGTTTCCATTGCAATTGATCAATTCAAGATAGGTTTCAGGTTGACGCTGTTGTTTGAAAGGAAACAATCGCCCCCATAACGCCCGCTCACTAAAATCAAGCGTTGCCACTAAAACCGCCGGTTCATCGCGGGGCGCTTGGGCTAAAATTTCACCCATGGGGTTACTAATAAAGCTACTGCCATAAAATTCCAAACCGTCTTCAGTGCCTATTCGATTGACGCCTACCATAAACGTATTGGCCATGATCCCTTGGGCAACGATGACTTTCTGCCATAATGGTGCTGTATCAAACCCAGGGGCTGTTGGTTCACCACCGATAGCGGTAGGGTAGATAATCAGTTCTGCCCCTTTTAATCCATAAATACGGGATAGTTCTGGAAACCATTGATCATAGCAGGTCGGGAGGGCCACGCGATGGCCTTTTAGGGTGTGGATGGGGTAGTTAGAATCACCGGGTTTAAAATAATGATCCTCGTGGTATTTTTCACCACTGGGAATGTGTTGTTTACGGGTGATGGCAGAAAGCGTGCCGGTGTCATCATAGGCAACCGCTGTATTGTAGCCCGCTTTTTCAAACACGGATGCAGTGATACAAACCTTGTGTTGTTGGGCTTGTTGACTGACAAAGCGTGCGGTAGGGCCTGAATGGATATCTTCCATGTAGGGCGTTGGATCCTTATCAGCCCGTGTGCAAAAATAGGGAGACAAGGTGAGCTCTTGTAGACAAACAAGGGTAGCCCCAAGACGTGCGGCTTCTGCGATGCCTTGGGCTAATTGTTGTTGATGCGTTTGGGGATCGGCATGCCAGCGTTCTTGCACCAATCCTATTGTCAATGTGTCCCGATTCATTTTATTTTAACACCGTAAAAAAATTACGCTATTTTAACGCCCATTTGAAGGATTAGCCAAGGATTAATTTAGCGCGCGCGTACTTTGGACAAGTAAGATCTGGGGTTTTACGAAAACACTCACTATGGCTTTAGGTCCTGCGATATTTGTTCATCATCGAGGTGAATCGCGCCATGTGGTATTTTCATTTGCTCCTTTGGCAATCCCTCTGGGAAATAGGTTAATTGTAAATAGCTTTCTATCAAAGGCTCTCGATATTGTTGCGCTAAGAGAAGTAATTCTTGTGCTTCTTTTTTTGTTATACTTTGTTGCATTGCTGGTTGCTCTTCTGACGCGTGATACCGTTTCAAATAGGTGACGACAAACACGGGATCAACCTTTTTTACTATAAATAAAGTACGAAACCTGCCTTGATCTTCATATAAACCTTGCCATAATGTCACTATCTCATCGTACACATCTAATTTTGTCTTTTGTGAAAAATCCAGTTTTTTCATAAAGCGAAACAAATAAGCTTCATTGCATCCATCTTTTCGCGTGAATTGGAATAATTGATACAATAAAAAGAATAACTCATGTTGTGATGCCAGACGTTTCTCGACAGTATTTGTTCTATCTAAAACCATGGCTCTTTCAGTGGGATCTAATTGCATAGAGTCTATTGCTTTTTCTAATAAGTCCTGTTGATAACCAAATTTTTCTGAGAAAAACCAATCGAAATTTGCAAACGTTTTATCACGAATATTTTGCTGGAAGGGTTGTCTATCTTTTTCTGTAAATAGGTTGTTGCGTATCCATTTAAGACGTTCAATAACAGAATCTATATTGGGTCTACCTTGAGGGTCTTTATCAATCATGTCATTGAAGGTATCAATCTTACTCCAGCGTTCCAAAAAATCAGGAGACAGGTCTGATGCGCTTGCTAAGAAACAGGGAATGGGACCTCCTCCTGGTATGCAACCTAATGTCAGTGCAAGGGAATAAATATCATGTGCTTTTGATAAAAGTTGGGAATCACGAGCTTCTGGCGCCGCAAAATTTGGATCACAAGGTACAAATTTAGCCGTTCTATCACTAGAATCCCGGGCTCCCTGGTGGTAAGTTTGCCCTAAATTAAGCTGCACGGAGCGATCCATATCAATTAAATGCGCCTTAATATGATAACCATCATAGTCAATTAGGACATTTTCTGTTTTGATATCACAATGGATAATATTTTGGTCATGTAATGCTTTGATAGCTTCTGCAATGGCAATCCCCAACGAAATTTTAAAATGGTAGGTATCTTCTTTGATATCAAATCTTATGAGATGATTAAAATAGAATGAAATAAATTGTGTCAGTGAGATTCCCGGCTTTAGGCTTTGTAAGATGTAATGTTTATCAACCGTGTTTTGTTTCCCTGCGCCCTTTCTTTCAATATGTCCAAAAAACACACCTATTTTTTGCATGACGCTAAAATCTTGGTGCACGTTAGTTCGATATTCATAATATACGTTATCACGGGAATCGTTGGCTTCAATTTTGAGAGCGTACCGTTGCCCATCTTCTGCCAATACTTCTTTAACACGAGCAAAACCGCCTTTCCCAATAGTTTCTTTTCGAGCAATGGCATAAACCTGATCATTAATGCAAATAAATGAGTGTGAAAGACCCTGAATGCCATCATTTAATCCGCGGTATCGTCCTGCTTTTACTTTATCCGGATTATCTGAAAAATGTTGTTTTGCAATAGACCATTCTTGTCGTGGTACATCATTAAGGCCATAAGTCATTATCAAGTCCTAGTTCATTTTGAATCAGCGTATTATAGTAGAGGGATATTAACCCAACATTAAGCGCGCTTGTTTGAGAAAATAAGCTGAACCGCTTGCCCATTGAGTCCCGGCGCGCGGCGAGAATTATTGGAAAATAAGGGCAGTGGTGGTGTTACTTCGAAATCTGTGGGATAATTTTTTTTTTTGCGTCTCACACAGGTGAACAGATGGATGATAATAAAAACAAAGCACTCATAGCGGCTCTCGCACAAATCGAACGTCAATTTGGTAAAGGTTCCGTGATGCGCATGGGTGATGGCAATGTGGGGCGCGATATTGAGGCCATTTCAACCGGTTCATTGGGTCTGGACATTGCTTTAGGCATTGGCGGCTTGCCCAAAGGGCGTGTTGTTGAAATTTATGGTCCTGAGTCCTCTGGTAAAACCACCCTAACACTCCAAGTGATTGCAGAATGTCAAAAAAATGGGGGGACGGCCGCGTTTATTGATGCGGAGCACGCGCTTGATCCGGGTTATGCTGAGAAATTAGGGGTAAAAGTCGATGAATTGCTTATCTCTCAACCGGATACCGGTGAGCAAGCACTCGAAATCACTGACATGTTGGTGCGCTCGGCGGCCGTTGATGTGGTGGTTATCGACTCGGTTGCAGCCTTAACGCCCAAAGCTGAAATTGAGGGTGAAATGGGAGATACTCATGTGGGTTTACAAGCCCGTTTGATGTCGCAAGCGCTTCGAAAGTTGACGGCGAATATTAAGCGTTCAAATACATTGGTTATTTTTATTAATCAAATTCGAATGAAAATAGGGGTGATGTTTGGTAGTCCTGAAACAACAACAGGCGGTAATGCGCTTAAATTTTATGCCTCTGTTCGCTTGGATATTCGGCGTATTGGTGCCATCAAAAAAGGCGAAGAGACCATGGGCAGTGAAACGCGTGTGAAGGTGGTCAAGAATAAAGTGGCACCACCCTTTAGAACCGCGGAATTTGATATCCTTTATAATGAGGGGATTTCGAGAGAAAGTGAAATTATTAATTTGGCAACCCAACTGGGACTGATTGAAAAGTCCGGTGCTTGGTATAGTTATAAGCAAGAAAAAATTGGCCAAGGTAAAGAAAATGTCAGAATGTATTTGAAAGAAAACACACAATTGGCAGCACTGTTAGAGCAACAGATTCGAGCTGAATTGTTGGTTAAAAAAGTGCCGGCGTTGGAGTCTGTGGCTGACATTGAAACCATTGATGAGTGAAGCGTTGGTTGGGGCTGTGCGCTTGCTGTCTAGGCGTGAGCATGGTGCCCATGAACTTCATCACAAATTAGCAAAAAAAGGGCATATTGATAGTGAGATACAAGCAGCCCTTGAAGAATGCCAGCGCCTTGGTTTACAGAGTGATAGCCGCTTTGTTGAGAATGTTTGCCGCACGCGCATCCGCCAAGGTTATGGACCGGTTAGAATTCGTCAGGAATTAAAACAGCTCAAGATAGACAGTGAGTTGATCGACACAGCTTTGTCACAAGGGCCCGATGAGTGGTTATCTCATGCGCTTCAGGTGTGGCAGAAAAAATATAAAGAACCTCGTGAGGATGCTCACGCTAAACAACAGCAACAAAAGCAATTTTTGCTCTACCGTGGCTTTTCTACGGAAATTATTAATAGTCTGTTTAAAAACCTACCCTTAATCACCCTTAACGATGTATATCATGAAAAGTAGAGAGATAAGACAAGCATTTTTTGATTATTTTGCCCAACAAGGCCATCAGGTCGTTGCTTCGAGTTCATTGGTGCCTGCAAACGATCCCACCTTATTGTTCACCAACGCGGGGATGGTTCAATTTAAGGACACCTTTTTAGGTCTTGAATCACGCCCCTATAAACGGGCTGTGAGCGCCCAGCGTTGTGTTCGTGCCGGTGGCAAACACAATGATTTAGACAATGTGGGTTATACGGCAAGGCATCATACTTTTTTTGAGATGCTCGGAAATTTTAGCTTTGGCGATTATTTTAAACGAGAGGCGATTGCTTATGCTTGGGAGTTTTTGACCGTTGTTTTAAAATTACCGGTTGAGCGCTTGTGGGTAACGGTTTATCAATCGGATGATGAAGCGGCAGATATCTGGCTCAAAGAAATGAAGATCTCCCCTGAACGGTTTTCACGCTGTGGAGAGGCTGATAATTTTTGGTCGATGGGTGATACGGGACCCTGCGGCCCTTGTACGGAAATTTTTTATGATCATGGGCCTGAGATTCCAGGCGGTCCACCGGGGAGTCCTGAGGCTGATGGGGATCGCTACATTGAGATCTGGAATCTTGTGTTCATGCAATATAATCGTGATAAAGAAGGACAACTTCATCCTTTGCCCAAGCCCTCTGTTGATACGGGGATGGGGCTTGAGCGCATTGCTGCGGTCGTTCAAGGCGTGCATAACAACTATGATATCGATAGTTTTCAGCATGTGATTCATGCCATTGTAAAATTGGTTCAACCGATTGATGCAGCGCATCCTTCTTTAAAAGTTATTGCCGATCATATTCGAGCCTGCTCGTTTTTGATTGCTGATGGTGTTTTGCCAAGCAATGAAGGGCGAGGTTATGTGCTCAGGCGAATTATCCGAAGGGCTGTTCGTCATGGGAATAAATTAGGATTGCCAGTTCCATTTTTTTGTCAGTTGGTTCAACCTTTAATTGAGGTGATGGGGGATGCTTATCCTGAATTGTTGACGCAAAAAGATAATATTGAGCGTATTTTGGCACAGGAAGAGCAACAGTTTGCACGGACTTTGGAGCAAGGGTTGCGCTTATTACAAGAGCAAATTCAAGCCCTCAAGGGCCATGAAATACCTGGTGATGTGGCCTTTAAATTGTATGACACTTATGGTTTTCCTTATGACTTAACAGCCGATATTGCCCGTGAGCATGAGATGCAGGTTGATAGGGCGGGCTTTGATGAGCACATGCAGCAACAACGTAAACAATCGCAATCTGCGAGTCACTTTAGTGTTGATTATTCAAAGCCTCAGTCACTCACGGCCGTTTCTACATTTCATGGTTATGATGAAGACAGGATAGAAAGCAAGATTCAGGTTTTACTTTTGGAGAAGACTTCAGTTAAGCAATTAACGACGGGCATGAAGGCGGGTATCGTGTTAGAGGAGACTCCTTTTTATGCAGAAAGTGGTGGCCAAGTCGGTGATCGAGGTGAGATTATCAGTGAGCAGGCTGTGTTTCGTGTTGATGACACACAAAAAATAGGACAGGCCATTGTGCATTATGGGACTTTGCTCTCGGGAGAGTTAACCCTTCATCAAACGGTTCATGCGGTCATTGATACGGATCGTCGTGATGCCATTCGCCTCAACCATACGGCTACCCATCTACTTCATGCTGCCTTAAAATCGATTATAGGTGATGCAGCCCAACAAAAAGGTTCTTTGGTTGATGCTGAACGGGCACGCTTTGATTTTTCTCATCATGAGGCGTTGACTGTCACGCAGCTTCAACAGATAGAAACCCTTGTGAATGATAAAATTCGCGCCAATGATGCGGTGATAACCACCTTGATGTCTATTGATGAAGCCCAAAAAAGTGGGGCCCTTGCATTATTTAATGAAAAATACTCAGATCTTGTTCGGGTTTTGACCTTGGGGGATTTTTCCAAAGAATTGTGTGGTGGTACTCATGCAAAACGCACTGGCGATATTGGTTTATTTAAAATTACAGCGGAATATGGTGTTGCCAGTGGTGTCAGACGTATTGAGCTCCTAACGGGTCACTATGCCGTAGCCTGGGTTCAAGCGCAGCAGTTGTTGTTAGAAACGCTCGCTTCACAACTTAAAACAACCTCAAATCATCTTTTGGATAAATTGACCCAGGTGTTGCAGGATGCCAAGCAACAAGAGAAAGCACTGCTTCAATTAAACCAAAAACTCATCCTCCAGTCAGGTCATGCTTTGTTGTCTGAAGTACAACGAATAGGGGATGTGAATGTGTTGGTCAAGCGCATGGATAACGTCGATGGGCCTCAGTTAAGAACCTTGCTTGATCAACTAAAATCTAGCCTGGATAAAGCCGTGATTGTCTTGATTGGCGTGATAGATGTGAAAATAAATGTGGTGGCGGGTGTGAGTAAGCCCCTTTTAGGGCATGTCCCAACGGCTGCGATGTTCGTGCGACATTTGTGTGGCAAAGGCGGTGGTCGCGATGACATGGCACAGGGCGGTGGTCCATTACCAGATGATCTGGAGAGTAAGATGGCGCAAATAATACAAATGATTTCTGCTACACAATAGGTTGCCTTCTGAGCCCATCTTATTGCATGATAAGAGTGGACTCATAAATAAGGATCATTATGACAAGTAATCTTTTAAATCTAATTGCCAATTTTATTGTCTTTGGTTTGGGAATGTGGCTGATTAATGCCTATGTTCCGATGCCGGATGGCATTAAAAGTTTATTGAATCTGCTGGTGGTGATTGTGTTGATATTGTATGTATTGCAGTTTTTTGGTTTGATTAATACAGTGGTACCGATGTTTAAATTGCTTCGCTAACATGCTTTTAAATAGCCTCCCTCACTATTTCTTCTCTTTGTATGTGGTGAGAAGAGACCCACAAGGCGGATGAGGGGTTTTTGAATGGTGTGCTCTCGGGCCTATACAGTGAGAATCATATGAACCATGCGCTGACCAACCTTCTTCTTAATATTGTTGCCCTGAGCATTGGCATGAAGATTGCCAATGCATTTATTCCCATGCCGATGGTGATTAAGAGTTTACTCAATCTAGTGGTTGTGGTTGTGATGATTCTATTTGTTTTGCAATATTTTGGGGTTATTAATACCATTGTTCCGATGTTTAGCATCGCTCGGTGATGTGCCTACTCCCTATCGTGCGTTTTTAATAATAAGGAGACCATCGTGGATACTTTGGCAGACTTTTCCAAAGTGAACAAACAGACGCAAGAGATCTTGATTAAAACACATGCGTTGCTAGTTAAACGGATTGCACATCATTTGTTGGGACGGTTGCCGCATTCTGTGCAGCTGGATGATTTGATTCAGGCAGGAATGATGGGCCTGCTTGAGGCTGCTAGGCATTATGACGAAACCAAAGGGGCTTCTTTTGAGACCTATGCGGGTATTCGAATTCGTGGTCAAATGCTAGATGAAGTTCGGCGAAATGATTGGGTGCCTCGTTCGGTCTATCGTAACTCACGCAGGGTCTCTGCGGCAGTCAAGCTGGTTGAGAATCGATTGGGTCGGGATGCCAAAGATCATGAAATTGCGTCAGAGCTGTCCCTTACCCTCAATGAATATCATTTGCTATTAAATGACTCAGCAGGCGCTCATCTTTATGGTTTTGATGATTTGGGTGTAACTGACGATCAATTAAAAGATGAGTCCTTGTCTATGTCGACCGAGCCTCATGTGAATGCGTTGAATGCGGATATGAAAAATCATTTAACACAGGTGATTAATAGTTTACCTAAAAATGAACGCTTGGTTCTTTCACTGTATTATGAGCAAGATTTAAATTTAAAAGAAATTGGTAATGTGCTGGGTGTGAGTGAATCGCGTGTTTCACAAATTCATAGTCAGGCCACCCATCGGATTAAATCGCGATTGTCGGAGTAGGGATTTTATACTGCGCGCGCAGTATATATCATGATGCAAAACGATCATGAACTGCCGTTCGTCAACATTAAATCACATTTTGAAGCCAACTCCTGGATTTTCTTCGCTGCCCGCAGCATATGATTGGCACATGCTTTAGCCCGGCTGATCTCATATTAAATTTAAATTTTTAAGGTAATTGCTGTAGAATACTGGATTTAGGATCGGGCCAAAAAATAACGTCTTATTATTTTGCGTGCTACACCACACCTTAAGGGTCACTTATGTTAGAAGTCAATCAAATCAATCTAAGCCTCACGGATTTAAGTTGTCGCATTCAGGCACTTCGGGGGTATCTTTGACTTTGATAGTCAACGTGAACGTTTAGAAGAAGTCGTTCGGGAATTGGAAATGCCTGCTATTTGGAATGATCCTGGCAGTGCCCAGTCCTTGGGGCGTGAACGTGCGCAGTTAGAGGCTGTTGTTCACCAGTTGCAAGAATTGACCCAATCAGTAACGGATTTAACCGAACTCTTTGAGCTGGCCCGAGAAGAGGATGATGAAACCACTTTGCATGATATCGCCACGGAAGTTGCTAAGATTGAGCGACAGGTGGGAACCCTTGAATTTCATCGCATGTTTTCTGGAAAAATGGATAAATCCAATGCGTTTCTTGATATTCAATCAGGTTCTGGTGGGACTGAGGCCCAAGATTGGGCTGAAATGCTGTTGCGCATGTATTTACGCTGGGGTGAGCAGCATGGATTTATCACAGAATTGGTTGAATGTTCAGCAGGCGATGTGGCGGGCATTAAAAGTGCAACCATTCATTTTACAGGGGACTATGCCTATGGTTGGCTGCGCACTGAAACAGGGGTTCATCGCTTGGTGCGAAAATCGCCTTTTGACTCAGGCAATCGACGCCATACCTCGTTTGCTGCGGTGTTTATTTCCCCTGAAATTGATGATGACATTGAAATTGACATCAATCCCGCCGATCTCCGAATTGACACTTATCGGGCATCGGGTGCGGGTGGTCAGCATGTGAACCGAACGGATTCAGCAGTGCGTTTAACACATATGCCAACAGGCGTTGTGGTTCAATGTCAAACGGATAGAAGTCAACATAAAAATAAAGATCAGGCCATGAAACAATTGCGTGCCAAGTTGTATGAATTGGAAATGCAAAAGAAAAATGCCGCGCAACAAGCTTTGGAAGCGACTAAATCAGATATAGGTTGGGGGTCGCAGATTCGTTCTTATGTTTTGGATCAATCGCGTATTAAGGATTTACGGACGGGGGTAGAAACCAGTAATACCCAAGCCGTTCTTGATGGGGATCTTGATCAATTTATTGAAGCCAGTTTGAAAACACAACAGACACTGTGAGTGGCATTCAGCAGCATGCATTGCTGAAGAGCCCTCCCTTTCATCAGTTAGTATTTAAGTAGGAGTAGTTTTCACATGATAGAAGAGCCATTAGATGAGAGTGAAGTTTACCAAATCAGAAAACAAAAATTAGTTGATTTGAGAGAGGGCGGTTTTAATTTTCCCAACCAATTTAGACGGGAACATTTGGCGATTGATTTAATGAATCAATATGCTGAGGTGACCAAAGAGGACTTGGCTAACAAACAAGTGAAGGTTATTGTGGCAGGTCGCATTGTTTTGCGGCGTGTGATGGGGAAAGCTAGTTTTTTCCATATCCAAGATGTGTCTGGTCGGCTGCAAATTTATATCCGTCAAAATGACCTACCTGAAGCCTATGAGCAATTTAAACACCTGGATTTGGGTGATATTGTGGGGGTTAAAGGGACGTTATTTATCACGAACACCGGTGAATTGACGGTACATGCGGATTATTTAGAGCTATTAACAAAATCATTGCGTCCATTGCCTGATAAATTTCACGGGCTAGCGGATCAAGAAATGCGTTATCGTAAGCGCTATGTTGATTTAATTGCGAATGAAGACAGTCGTCAAACTTTTTTAATCCGCTCAAAGGTTGTTCAGGCTTGTCGACAATTTATGGATCAACACCAATTTTTAGAGGTTGAGACCCCCATGATGCACCCCATTCCAGGTGGGGCTTTAGCGCGTCCTTTTGTCACGCATCACAATGCATTGGACATGCAAATGTACTTGCGCATTGCGCCGGAGCTCTATCTAAAACGGTTGATCGTCGGCGGATTTGAGCGGGTTTATGAAATTAATCGTAATTTTCGCAATGAAGGGATCTCTACCCGTCATAATCCTGAATTCACCATGATTGAATTTTATCAAGCCTATGCGGATTATTTAGAGTTAATGGATTTCACCGAACGGATGCTTTGTCATTTGTGTGATGTGGTCTTGGGCACTCGTGAAATTGAGTATCAAGGGAAGATCCTTGATTTTTCTAAACCTTTTGCACGGATCAGTATCAAAGAGGCGATTTTGACTTATCATCCTGAATTGACTTTGTCAGCGATTGAAACGGTTGAAGGATGTCAGCGTGTGTTGGATGCATTAGGATTGCCTTATAAAAAAACAGATGCGCTCGGTAAATTACAAATGATTCTTTTTGAGGAAACGGTTGAGCATCAATTGATTCAACCAACCTTTGTGACCGAATATCCGACTGAAGTATCTCCCTTGGCACGGCGCAGTGAAGCCAATCCCGAGGTGACAGACCGATTTGAATTTTTTATTGCTGGCCGTGAAATTGCCAATGGGTTTTCTGAATTAAATGATGCAGAAGATCAGGCCGAGCGGTTTAAAAAACAAGTAGAAGATAAAGAGGCCGGTGATTTAGAGGCCATGCATTATGACAGTGATTATATTGAAGCCTTGGAATATGGAATGCCCCCAACGGCAGGCGAGGGCATTGGGATTGATCGCTTGGTGATGTTATTTACCAATTCAGCATCGATTCGAGATGTGATTTTATTCCCGCATTTGCGGCAGTGATGCCGCATCAGCAAAAGAAAACCATTGTCTCTGCGCGACCCCGTTGTTTGCTGGCGCAGAGGGATTCGATCTTTTGCTTTGGCAGTATAAATCAGCTTTGCTTCTTTCGGCTAATAATTCATGCTCTATTTGCGCAAGGTTTGCCATGATCTGAAAATTTGTAACACCCCAGGTACATCATCCTGAGCGTAGCGAAGGATCTCAACTTGACCATATCCGAGTCATACTCAGGAGATCTTTCATGCGTTCAGGATGACGTATACGCAGTTTGATGGAATAAAAAACAAATTTATCCACAACCTGGGGAGTTACGAAAATTTGTAATTTGTTACAGACAGGATATTATTTAAGCATAATATGGTTTTCAATGACCAATACATCCAAGCCTGACGTAAAAAATACAGTCAATGCATCCTCAACTCGATGAATAATGGGCTTGCCCATCACATTAAAACTTGTATTCAGTATCAGAGGAATCCCGGTAATGTCATAAAATGCTTTGATTAAATCGTAATAATATTGGTTCCATTCGCGCTTTACAGTTTGTAACCGTCCTGTGCCATCGACATGCACAACGCCAGGGACCTTGTCACGAACCGTTTGTCTAAATTGCAACGTCCGCTCCATGTAAGGAGACTCTTGGTAATCTTCAAAATAATCAGGACCAAACTCGTGTAAGATGGAGGGTGCAAACGGTCGAAATTCTTCACGAAATTTGACCTGTTCATTCAATTTTTTCTTCACATCCGCCTGCCGTGGATCCGCAATTATCGATCGATTTCCCAATGCTCTTGGACCAAATTCAGCACGGCCTTGAACCCAACCGATGATTTTACCCTCGCTTAGAAGCGTTGCTGTCTGTTGTATAAGATCCACCATAGAACAGCAAGATTGAATATTTAATCCACTGAATTGTTTTAAATGACTTAGTGATTGTTCAGACATTGTGGAACCCAAGTAAGGTAATTGGATTTCTGTGCGCTGTTGGTAAGGATTATCTTGGTGGTAGGCAAGTAAGGCCGCGCCAACTGCATTACCATCGTCTCCTGGGGCAGAAAAAACATAACTCTGTTTGAAAGGCGTTTGTTGTTGAATAAGACCAACAAAAGACGAGTTCAATGCACATCCTCCTCCCAAAATTAGGCGATCAGAGGGACAAATGTCGTGTAAATTGCATAACAATTGGCTGAGGTATTCTGTAAACACGAACTGTCCTGTATAGGCAAAATCAGCATATTCCATGGAAGGTGTGGCTTTATCCCTTCTCATTTCAAGACATTTTCTTAGGGTATCAAATGACTTTGTGGATACTTTGATGTTTAATCCATCGATTTTAAAACAATCTTTCAAGCGAGCGTAATAGGCCTCATTAAGTTTGCCATAAGCGGCCAAACCCATGACTTTCCATTCTTCGCCCTCCATAGGATTAAAACCACATGCCTTGCAGATACACCAATAGAACAACCCTAGGCTGCCTACTCTTATAGAATTGGAAGGCAATCTACTGAGTTTTCCCGATTGAAAGTGATAAAAATTGATGGCTGAGTTTTGTCCATTCCCGTCAATGATCGCACAAGACGCTTCTTCATAGGCACTGCTATAACACGCTGCGGCAGCATGTGTTAAATGATGATCGAAATAGCGATAAGTGACGGTTTGTTTGGTCATGTCATAGTATTGATAGGCCAAATTGGAGCCTGCATGCTCATTAAAGCCAGCACCTATTGATAAAAATTCATGAAAGAAGGAGGCAACAATGGGTTTTTTACCTAATATCGTTTTGGTGATCAGCGAATGAACCAGAGTGTTTTTCAACAGCCGTATTACATTTTGATTTATTTTTAAATATCTTTTCCCCCAACTCAGTGAGATCACTAACTCATTGCTTGGATCGCAATGTTCTTCAATGAGTTTTCGAACAAAAAAAAGATCATCGGCGGGACTATGCCACGCCCGTTTATTTTGGAGGTATCGTTCAGATGCTTGTGCAAAAACCACACTGCCGTCTGGGTTTAGTATACATAGCGCCGGATCATGGGGTGTGACGGATAATCCTATGTAATTTTTTTTAGTCTTCACTCGATGATCTCCATAGTAAACGATTTCTTGAGTAATGATCTCGGCCGGTGTGTTGTGAATTGCTAATTTTGATATTTTAATGATGTTAATCTGAAAATTTGTAATTTGCTACAGACAGGTATGAAAAGCGCGCAAGATTTCTAGTACGTCAGCAAGGCGCGACCGCAATCTGGTGTTTTTTTTGTTTTTCTCAAGGGTGTCTATCCTGATAGCTGATGGTGGTTTTTTATCAAATACGCAGGGGGCTTTTCAATTTTTTTCTGAATTAAAGGCCAGGACACAAGGCGGCTATAATGCAGCCTTGTGTCCCTGGCATGAGAATATTTCAGGGCTGACTACTTATATTGCTACCCCTCTCATGTGCCGCGCCGACGATTGGCTCCTCTACGCTGGCGAAAAGCCGATTCTGGTTGGTAATGGGCGTTGTTGCCATGGGGGAGCGGCGCTCATTGTATTGCTGGGCTTGTTGATCAAGACCTGCAGTTGCATCGCGAGGTAATGCTGGGTTCGCTACTCCACGGATGATGATGTTAAGAAAGTTTTGTGGATCGTCAGCCTGCACCAGAATATTAAAAAAAGCCTGCTGATCCGTGTCATTCTACCAGATCATGAAGCCAACAAGCGCTCTCGAAAGCCATCCATGGCTTTCAAAGGTTTACGACAGCGCTTGCCCATTGGGTGCCGGCGCGCGGCGGGAATCGCTGCT
>CANJHO010000026.1 GCA_947474165.1 Legionellaceae bacterium | reverse complement strand
ACTTGCTTTCCAATAATCACTAATGGCTTTTTTAGCTTTGGTTTTTTCAATACGCTCATCACCATATCGAATGTCTGGAGATATAAGTTGTTTTATCAAGAGCCTATAAGGTTTTATAGCCTCTTCACAGGTCTCCGAACATCTAGCAGAAATAAAATATTTATTTTCTTTATTGAGTTGATAAAGCTCACCAAGTAGATTGATTAATTCATTTTTTTGAAACAAAGAGAAATGCGCTTTAATAAAAGACCATTTTTTCCCTTCATCTTGCATAATAAAATCCAGTCGATTTAAAATGGTGCAAAAATTAGGCCAGAGTAGGTTGATAAGTAATCATTTCTTCTGCTGTTGGTGATATTTTTTTAGCGGCATGAAATAAACCAAAACCGGATAATCCAGTTATAACAGTGCCTAGCAAACAAAAAGCGGGGTTCAAATCGATATTGATATAAGCTGATGTTGTGGGATAAATCACACTTGGCAATGTTACCGCTAGAATTGTTAGGCCTAGGATGAGAAACAAGGCTAGGGCTGAGACTTTTGCTATTTGCCAGTAAGCTCTTATTTGAAAATGATAGTTTGTTGCATCTATATTACGCGCAATATTTTCTTTAAAAGCGTCGGATATAAGTGTTTTTCCCTTTTCAAGATGGACGTCCAAATAAAGAGAAAATTGTTGATGTGTCAGAATTGATAGGTAGCCCAAATTTTTTTGAATGTTTTTATATTGCTGCTTATAATTATTTTCAAGTTGCTCAAGATAGGCATGATCGTTTGATGACGGTGATAGGTTTTCAAGCAACGCTTCAGGAAGAGGCTGATTAATTTTTATTAACGCTTGAGCCGCGTTCATTTTACAGTAAGCAGAAAGTGTGCTTTCTAATTCATTCGGATTTAATTTTATCATTATGATCCCCGGCCATCGTTGTTGTGAATTTGTTGCCCAATATTGTATCTTTAGTCTGTTTTAAAAACAAGCATTAATAGTGCATTTTAATAGTGCATTAATAGTGCGACACAGCAGATTTATACCCCATGTTCGACTTTCTAAAATAGAAGGTATTCTTATCTCCCCAGCTTAGCCTGGATGAAATGTGCGGATCCTTATCCAGGTGCTTGCTACAATTGATTTCAAGCGCATTTGTTGGCGATTTATTGAATCCAGTGATCAACCATGGGTCAGTTGTATGTTATTATATGCTAGGTTTTTAACTAAGAGAGCAACCATGTTAACATATTTTGATCCAATTTCTTTAGAGAATGTTGAGTTAGATGATACAACTATTCTTTATTTAGTTAAGCAGGATGATAACTTTCTAATGAAGGGCGTCTCTTCTGGAATTGATCAATTGCCCCATGATCCTACTACTCGGGCTACTAGTTATTGGCTAATTAATACCGAGACACTTATTAAGGAAAATTTATTAATCAATTCAAAATTCTTTCCAAATGATGAGTTGAGCAATAGTGCATTCACTGCTAGCGAGATAAAGGATTTTTTTGGTTTTGATCCTAATGACATTGCTCCACAAGCATTTAATATAGCAATTGGCCGAGCCTTGGTACGTGAATGGACAGATGATATCATGGGAAATCAGGAAGAGCCCATAATACATATCGACGAAATACCCGCATTACCACGAGAAGCCTTCTTAGAAATGGCTCGGCTTGAAAGGGTGCGGCTCGAAACGGCTCGGCTTGAAGTGGCTCGGCATGGAAATTTTCTTAGCAGTTTGGTTGAGGTTATGCGAGAGATATTCAGCGCCGAGCAACTCACAAGGATACTACCGCACGGCGGTGGCTCAAGTAATCTTGCCACTGTCGGAGTTTTTTCCCCAGAACGAGGGCGCTCGTTACCGGATGATTCTATTCATTTTGATTTGGAAAACAGTTCTAACGGACTGCGTATAACGCAAATACCTTAGCGTTGCTTTTGACAATGTGTTGCTACTGTTCCAATCGCGACCACATGCTGTATCCGACGCTTCTGGCGCATTGTAATACATGTGGTTGTAATTTGGTTATCAAATTTATATACATCCAATTTCCATAAGATCATTGAGCATTGGATAAAATAAATCCTTATTCATCATTAAATATAACCCTTAACTACAATCTGGCCTTGTGGTTCGGAGCAAAATAAAGCTGCATCGAATTACTTTTTCAGAGTTACTCATAATGGCCCGCCTACATGTGAAATTATTTGCTTCGAAGTTGTTTTTTGATACAATGTATAAAATCTTTTATCACAAAGAGTTATTCATGCCTAATCCATTAATCATTTTAGATAGTCACGTCAGCGTTGCTTCAAAACAATTTATGACTGAAAATATTCAGCTTCTTAAAAATATGGGATACAAAAAAGTATTAATTGAAATGAATCGTGAGGTTTCACCAGAAGCATTTAAACAACAGTTAAAGGCGGCCCTTAACGCACCATCGGATCATCCATTGTTTAAATCATCTAAAGAACTCTTGAGAATGATAATTAGTTTAGAGCAACATAATATTCCTTATGAGTTTATCGACCCTGAAACCCCGCTTGAGGCAGGAAAAATAGATAAGATGATCCAAGATGCCGCAAAAACTGGCGATACCTCTCATGCGATGGCGTATCGGGATGAACGTACGATAGCGCGCGATCAAATAATGGCTCCCGAAACAATACGACAAACAAAGCTACATGAGGGGGGGATTATTGTACTCATCGGATACCAGCATACCCATTTTGTTCGTGCACTCGAATTAAAACAACCTAAAGCCTATCGTTTTGCCATATTTTTAAATAACAGCATTGATGCAGCGGCACTTAGCCGAATTCATCCCACGGCAAAGAAGGAATGGGTAGATATGGCTGATGAAACCTTTAGAGACCAATTTTATTCAGCGAAGGTCAGCTATTTTGATATGGGCCTGAAACCCTCATTTGAAATGATTAAAGCCAAATGCAGGCTGACGAATACTATCTCTAATGAGACACCATTAATTGGAGATTATTTAAATAGAGCGACAGGACAAGCATTTAATTATGAATTGGATGATGATTTTGTCCTTACGGCGAAGGCAACGATGACAACAGCACCCTTGGAAGCAACGCTTCAATGTATTAAAAAGGAGTTTCCAACGCTTCGTTTCTTTACAGAAAAAACAGAAAAACAGACTGTACTAACTATCCCTGGGGTTAATTTACCTGAGAATATGGATTGTCTTAAAAATGGATTTACTAAGCTTGGTGTAATGAAGTCATAGAGGCGCTGACAAAAGGCATTGTTTCATCAATCAATGGTGAAGCAAGCCAATGGTTAATCACTGCTGTTACAGAGTCGTTGATACTTCCCAGATGAATCATATTCTTCAGCTTTTGTTTGAGTTAAAAACTTCTTAAAATCAGCGACTAAAAGAGTATGGTACTGTTCATCATCACTATCATATCTACCTGCGCGAATAACAACCTGATCCTCCGGGCTAATGGATACTTCATAGGGTATAAATCCATTTAAATTCACTTTTTGAAGGTGGCGTGTTTTCATATTAAATAATAGAAGTTCAGAAAGGCCAGAAGATATTAATATATGTTCCCCATCTGGCATCGGAAACACTTTGCTCGTTAAGAACTTACCATAAGATTTAATGTGCCAGTGATCTACACGTTCAGTACCACGCCATATTTCAAAATTTACGGATGAACTATGGTATGTAAGTATATCGCCATTCAGTAATTCAACAAAATCACCAGAAGGAGTCGAGCCGGCTAATCTCTCCCATGGGTTGATTGTTCCTGTTAAATTAAATTCTGTTTCAGCGCCAGGCGTTCTTTCAAGCAAAAGAACCTTAAAATAACCGTTAATAGAGCCTAACACTCTACAAGCAAATGTTCCGTTAGCCAGTTGTCTCAGCTCTGCAAATGCACAATTATCACTTCTATCTATTTGGAGGGCTGAGCTTGCCGGCTGATTGTATATTTTTGTTTTTAAATCGTGAATCAAAATTTTAAAAACGTTATCCCTATTGGAATGGTCAAGTGTCGCAAACCTTTGGTTTTCTAGTAATAACCAGCCCGTTCTCAGCTCACACTTATCAGGTGTTTCAATCCATTCAACTATTTCTAATGAGTGGCAATCCAGAATGACTAAATTATATTGTTCTTTCTTATATTCTGGATGACATAACATTCTACTTTCTAGACGCAATAATATTTTATTGTCTGGTAAATCAGTAACTGCCCTATATTTTTTTTCTAATTCAACCTCTTTTATTTTTTGATGTGTGGTTGGATTGAAAAGTATTACTTCAGTTTTATTTGAGTGTTCATATACTCCGATGGACAATAATAGCCCATCAGACAAATGATGGGTGGAACTAGCAACAGGGTAGGATTTACAGGTACCCTTAAAAGTTACTTTTGGCTTTATGGTGTTTGATTTAAATAAAGAAAACATTTTTTAATTCCATAAGATAAGTGTTTCAAGGGACTGCTATAACGATTGGTATTATGAATACTCAGGGGATTGCGAAAGTTAAATTACTTACTGTTTGACCATAACATTCTGAATCACATAGTAACGCCAATATTATTTATTAAATGGTTGCTTATTGTATAATATATCCATATATGTGGCGAGTATTTTGCTCCGACACATGGTTGAAAAACGAATGATAGTTGACTTTTATGTAAAAATAATGCACTATATACCCTTGTTTTTTTCTACTAATCCACTAGACTTTAAAATGACCTATTAAATCAATGTATAAGGAAATCATTATGAAACTAAAAGCAATTAATATCGCCATTGTAGCCTTAGGGCTGAGTCTTCCTTTCGCCACAATTGCTGCTACAACCGAAAGCCCAACAACCGCTGTTGTATCAGAAAAAACTGATCTTTCTCAGCCAGATAAGTCTGATAGTGCAATATTAGCATGGGCAAACTCAACAGGTGTTGCAATATATACCTATAATTTTAAAAATTATCGTGATGAAATACAAAAATTATCTGGATTTTTCACAGACAGTGCCTGGACTCAATTTCAAACAGCATTAAAAACGTCTAATAACCTGGATACAGTTATCGCTAAGAAGCTCATAGTATCTGCGGCAGTAACAGGAGCACCTGTTATTGTAAAAAAAGGTCTTTTAAATGAGTTATACTCATGGACAGTGCAAATGCCGATGACAGTCACGTATACAAGCGCTTCTGATCGTACACAACAAAATATCATTGTAACGATGCAAATTACACGCACATCGTCAGTAAACGCGCCTACAGGCGTTGCGATTAGTCAATTTGTAGTTACTCCCGCAACGGGCGAAAGTAACTCTAAATAACTGATCAAAAAATAGCTCAGTAAAAATCATGGCGTTGAGTAAATCAACGCCATGATTTTTAAGAATAATGATATAGAAATAGAGGATTTATTCATGCCTTTTTTTAAAGCTGATAAAACTATATCATTGAAAATTAATTTTTCATTTAAGAATACGATTAGTATTTTTAAATACACATTTTTAGCAATCAATTTATTTGCATGTATAGCCAATGCTGGTGAAATTCCTAGTGCAGCAATAACTACACCGCTTCCTGCAAAGCCTGGCACCAAATTTGTTACTCCTAACATGCTCTTGGAAATAGCAAATTATGACTATGACAACGAGGCTTCAGTTTCTTGGTTAGATAATAATAACATTCTCTATTCCTTTCCCAATCGGAAACCAAATGAAAAACCTAAAATATGGGTTTACAATCTAGCCCAAAAAAAATCTTCTCAATTAACAGAGGGGCGGTTTCCTCATGTTTCACCCGATGCACGATGGATTGCCTTTGAAAAAGGTGAGGGTGCTTCGAAACAGTTATGGGTAATGGATAGAAAAAATAATAATCATATCAGTCAACTGAAGCATGTTAAGGGTGGGCTAGGTCCTTATGGTGAGTCTTGTAATTTTATTTGGGTTGCAGACTCAAAAAAACTAATCCTTTCACATCAAGGCTTTTCGGAACCTTGGGAAAAAAAGACGCCTACTAAGACGCAAATAGAAGAAATCGATCCCAGCTCCACGCATTCTCAAATGCTTACCTCAGTTGATGGTGCTGTTCGGTATATGGAATACTTGCCTTTGTCTAAGGAGCTATTATTTGTAAAAGAGCGGATGGGCTTTTTATATAAAGAATCTAAGGATAAAGAATGGATACAAGTTTTAAATGCATCTAATCATATACGTACTTTGGCGGAATTTAATGGCTTGCAGCATTATTTAGATCCAGAGGTATCACCAGATGGTAAGTTGATTTCAATTTTATATGATGCAGATCATCCAGCATTTAATTATATGCTTAGTGTCGGATTAGTTTCTATTGATGCTAATACCAGTTTAAAACCTACCTTTATTAAACAGCTGACTCACGAGATTCAAATATATAGCTCGAGATGGATGTCTGATGCAAAATTAATTATTCTTCGACAATATGGGGCTTATAAACAACTTTATCAAATTGATATATCATCAGGAAAACTAACGCAATTAACAAATAACCCTTTCAATATCAAACGGTTTGAGTTATCCCCTAATAAGTCTCAAATCGTTTATTTTAGTGAAGATGCTCATGGTAATAATGAGCTACAAATAGTGAATATCGATGGTTCAAACAACCATGAGTTAATAAAAGATGCTTCAGTTCCAGACGATGTAGCCTTAAGCGAAGTTCGAGAAATTGAATGGAAAACGAAGGATTATCCTGCAAATATGCGTGGTATTTTAATTATGCCTTTGCATTACAAAAAAGGTCATCGTTATCCGCTTATCGTTGATATTCATGGTGGCGGTGTGGGGGCTCATTTATTTTTAGCAGGTAGCATTTTTGGTATCACGCCTCTCGAATGGCAAATGTGGGCCGCTAAGGGATTTGCTGTATTTGTGCCTGAATTTCGTTCTTCAGGCTCGTTTGGGTCGTTGGCAATTACCCGAGATTTATATGAAAAGCATCAGATATTGGATGGGGATTTAAAAGATATTGATAGTGGCGTTGATTTTTTAATTGGTTCGGGAATAGTCAATCCAAAAAAACTTGCAATTTTAGGGCACAGTGCAGGGGGTAATAGAGCCAACTGGTTTCTTGTATCGACCCATCGTTATCAAACCATTATTTCATTTGAAGGGTGGGCTGATGAATTAGCTAATGCCCTTTATTATGAACCATCTAGGAAAGATCCAGCCTATGGCGGATCGGCACAAGAGGTTCCTCTGAATTATATAAAAAATTCATCACTATATTTTGTTGATAAAGCGACTACACCTACTTTATTTATAATGGGCAATCCTAAGCTGGGTGGCGTTGACCCAACAAACAGTGTTTTCAAATTGCATCAAGCGATAAAAAAGAAGGGAATTGACTCGGAATATATTAAATATACTGACGAAGGGCATATATTGGAAAAATATAAAAATAAAAATGATGCGCTGAATCGTATTATTAAATGGTTGGATAGGTATTTAAACTAATAAAGTGATGCACGAAGAAACTCAAATTTGATATTTATTTATCATTATGATAAAATAAAGAACAATTTATTTATTTTATCGCTTAGGAATATTAAATGGGTATTTTTTATGAAATCACAGCTCCCAATGGAAAAAAAAGTCATTTATTTGGAACGCTGCATGCTGCTGATGCTGCCATAATCACCTTGCACAGAGAAGTGATAGAGGCACTGGAAAAAGCTAGCTGTTGTGTGGTTGAGGCAGATTTTTTAGAAGGGCCACGGAAAAATGTTGAAGGTGCGTGGATTCTAAATAATCCTTTGACTCAAGAATATAAAACCCATGCTTATGAAAATATGGTAACACTATACACTCAAAAACAACCTGGGCGGACTCTTTCTCAAGAGGACAAAGAAAATTTCGAAAATAATATAGCTACATCTACTCCTATAGCCTCTGCTCATTACATGCTCGGTTATTCGCAGTTAACCTTTGAGGCTCGCGAACCAGGATTATTAGTAGTAGGGGATTTTCTTGATAAAAGGCTTCTCAAGAACGCCAAGTATAAATACAACATACCCGTTTATTATTTAGAGGAGTGTGATGACGCCTTGAGCAAATTGAAAGGATGCCAATTTAACCTTGATGAGCAGATAGAATACTATGAATTTGTTTCCGCGTATGTTTTAGCGGGTAAGAAAACAATTAGTTGTCAATCAATAAAAAAGGCTTATTTAGATCAGAATATAGAGAATATAGAAGGCGTGGAAAAACTTGGCATGGGTGGGTTACCCTTAAATGAAACCGTCCCAGAGATTATCAAACGCTACAATGACCAAGTCATATCGGAAAGAGATACTTTGATGGCAGCATCGAGTTATCCCTATTTAGAAGCAGGCAATGCATTTATTGCAGTTGGATCAGCACATCTCAAAGGGATTATTGAGAGGCTTCAATCGATGGGGTATGTTATAAAGCCGATACCGCTTAGTGATAGAGTTCACCTTCTGTCTGATATGGCAAAAGAAAAGTGCCAATATGATAGCGCGGATGCTGGCCTTGACAGCACTCAAAAAGGTCAAGGAAATCCTAAAGCCGCTCGAGCTCACCTAGATGAACCTTTATGTACATCTCCTATGACGAATCCTCTGAGTCAATATAAAGAGGGAATAAAAAAACAGGAAAATGGCCAATATGCGCAGGCTAAAACATATTTCTTAATGGCACTGGATGGTTTCAAGAAGAGTGTGGGGGAACATAGTATAGAGTCTGGCAGATGCCATTGTGCCCTAGCATCATTATCTTGTGACTTACTCGATTATTCGAATGCAGTCATTGCATGTGAAAAAGCGGTTGATATTTTTACATACAGCCGATTTTCTTTGAATAGATTCACAATTGAATTGGATAAACTAGAAAAAATATATATCGATTGTTTAACAAAAAATAACGCTAATCATCGCGAAACATATCTAAATGCGGTTGAAGATTGTGAGGAGGGGAGATTTCATCTTGCCATTTATAAACTAAAATACCTACTTGGCGTATATAAAATTCCTTCTGAGCTGCGTCAATTGATTTCATGTTATTCGACATTGGCTTTATGTTATGAAGAAATTAATCAAGAAGATAAGGCTACCACTTACAGTGAGCTTAAAGATGGTTTGATAAGAAAAATTCAGGCGGGTCACTCTCTAGGTCTTCAGTCTGAACCAGAACCTAAATTAGAGATACCGAGCTGCCCGGATGATGGGCGCTCATTTAAGGCTTCTTCGTGACATACGCTTACAATCCCCTATTCAATCGCAATGCAGGCGGTCATAAATTCTTTCAATGAACCACTAAGTCTTCCATGTCTTTGAAATGCCATAAATCTCACCTCATCACAGGCGAGTCTCAACCTATATTGGGCCAATACCTCATAAACAAACCATAATAGGCGTGCTATCGCAAAAGCTTCTAATAAATGTCTTTTAGATTCAAAGGTCATGTAATTTTTAAGACAGGCATCTAAAAGCTGCCGATACGCATCATCTTCGTCGGTCAGGGCATGGTGACGCTTTGCCAGCCATAAACAGCTTATTAATGAAAAAAACGGATGAGAAATTACTACTTCACCTAAATCAATCAGGGTGATATGTTGCGATATCTCGTCTATGAGTATGTTATTGTCATGAAAGTCACACTGGACAAGGGTTTGCTTGATAGCGTAGTTGGATAATTTTTTACATAAATTAGAAACCTTCGGAAGCAACGCCCTTAATTCGCTAATTTCAATTTCTGATAGCCCATCCCCTATCAATATGTCTTTTTCTGAAAGCAATTGCATGTATAAATCGGGTAATTTATCTAATCGCCAATCGGGAACACCCCTATCAAGAAAAATATTAACATGATCTGCAACAGCTAACTGCATCGATGTAAATTGATCAATAGCCTTGCAAAGCAATGCTGCATCAAATTGCTTTTTCAGAACTTCTCGCAATGGCCTGCCCGCATCTTTCATTAAAAAACAATTTAATTCAGCATTGTGGGCGATAATTTCTGGAACAGATGCATGAAATTGATCATGTAAAATCTGGGTGATGATGGCTTCTAATGCGAGCAGATTGGGGGTGTGCTTCAAGTAAATGTAGCCATCAGATGTTACAAAGCGGACCACATAAGACCAAGGCGTGTTTTGCACATTTTCTGGTAGCTTGCTTTTTAGTGTATACCCATGAGATGAAAGGTATTTGCAACCCCATTGGATAATTTCTTTATATAGATCGTTACTTCCTGTCATAGGTTCGGTTGTCATCATTCACTTAAATAACGGAGAGCTCCAAGGAAATATGATTATACAGAGAAAATAATATACGTATGTATTGATGATTATAAAAAGAACTGGCCTTGAGTTAAGCACAGAATTGTTTTTAATATCGAATTGTATGATATGCGCCCTTTATATAACTTAAAATTGTTTGTGTTTTGTCAAAATAAATGTAAAAAAT
This sequence comes from Legionellaceae bacterium, assembly GCA_947474165.1. GTDB lineage: Bacteria > Pseudomonadota > Gammaproteobacteria > Legionellales > Legionellaceae > CANJHO01. Next base: position 19,772 of record CANJHO010000026.1, on the reverse strand, counting down.
GCTGACATACTTCATTTAATTAAAATTGCAGAATGCACATTAATTGCTGCGCCGCGGACAGCATTTTATCCAATAGCTAATACATTGGAGCCCAAAGAGGCGGAGGATTATAAAAAAGCAGTTGAAGCAATAGAGCAAAAATTCTGTTCACAATCAATGAAAATTATGCCATTTTTTATTCAAAAACATCTGTATGGTATATCCCCATACAGTGTATTGGTAGATAACGTGAAAAAAAATATCCAATCCCAATCAAAGCCTCGAGAAGATGATCCTGACATGTATTTAACAGCAAGGATTGGATCGTTTATTTATAATCAATTATAATAAAATAAAGACAGTAGGGCTCTCATGGACTAAAAAAATTGGCTTATAGGCTAAGCCCTTGTAATTCTACTTCATCCCAAGCATCGCTGCTTATCGGTTGAACTTCTTTTCTTACCGATGAGTCTAGGGTTGCGATTCTAGTGGATTCTTTCTCAATGGATTTTCTCTCTTTGTTTAGAACGTTTAATATTCTACTCGTAGCGGAAGATGGATTTTCGTCAGATTTTAAATGCTGATCTGCTGATTGTTCCATGTGTGTGGCCGCCCATAATTTTTGGTAAAGAGGGCAGGTGGCAAGCAGTTCTTCGTGCGTTCCTTGAGCCATTACTTTACCTTGATCAAGCACAATAATTTGATCTGCTAAGCGAGCTTCTGTGAGTTTATGGGTAATCATCAAGGTTGTTTGAGTCGATGAGGGAGCGATGAGGGATTTTAAAACATCAGTGGCTGACTCAGTATCAAGGGAGGCTGTGATTTCATCTAAGAGTTTGATGGAGCCCTGCTTAAATAAGGCTCTTAGAATAGCAATCTTTTGTTGCTGTCCACCAGAAATAGTGCCATCCCCCTCACCCACATTCGTGTCTAATTTTTTAGGGAAGGACTCAATAAATTTATCGAGATTGACCTTTTTCGCTTTTTCAAGAATATCATCATCTGTCACTTCAGATGAGATAGGCGCACCAAATGCTATATTTTCACGTATAGTACCAATGAAAAGATTGGGTTTTTGTCCCACCAGGGCTATATTGTCTTGCAATGAAAGGAGGCTGATTTGACTAATGTCTTGACCATTAATTTTGATGACGCCTTCATCAGGAGAATAATAGCCATACAATAAATTAAAAATAGTCGTTTTTCCTGCGCCACTGCTACTTACAAAAGCAACGGTTTGTCCGGGCAATATTTTGAATGAGAGTTGCTTGAATATTTGTGTTGGTTTTGATTCTCCTTTATCGTCAGGTTTTTTAGGAAAACTGAAGGAAACATTTTCAAATTCAATGCTTGGCGCCTCTCCAGGGACAAGTAATAGAGGGCTATCAGGATGTAAATCAACGACTTCGGCGGATTTAGAAAGTTCACTAAATATATATTTTAAATTTGGATAGGCTGAAAAAAGCTGATTAATTGATTCACCAAAAGCGGGTAGGGAACCAGATAATTGATTTAGATAGCCAATTAATACAACAAACTCTTGAACACTATATTGTCTTGATTGAATTTTTGATCCGATGTGAAGCGCCGCCAAGAGCATCCCTAACCGCGTTATACCAATTTGACCTAAGCTTACATTCATCGAGGAGTTAGTTGCTTTAACACTTGCTTTTTTATATTTATCGAGAGTTAAGTGTAGCTCCTCCATCACGGATTTTAATTTTCCAAAATCACGTATAATCTTATAACGCCCGATTGGGACTGTTAGTTTTTTCCAAGCTTCTTGACTTTCTTTCACCACCTCTTCTTGTGCTAGGATAATAGATTTTGCTCTATTGGCACTGAAAGCCGTAAATGAAGCCATTAAAGCCAGAAGTCCAAGGCCAACTTCTATGCCGTATTGGCGTGATAAAGCGGTACAGGCAAGTGTGGTTTCAAATAAAATAGGACCAATGCTAGTTAATAATGGCGTGGCAACTGAGCTGGCTGAAAATCCCCGTCCTATCAGATCAATTTGTTTTGCAGAAGGCGTGTTAACATGATAATTGAGTGATTTATCAAGCGTATGTTGAATAATTTTTTCAAGTAATTTGATATTATTTTGATTTGAAACAGGCGTCATGATTTGATCGCGAATATTGGGAAGTATTTGTGTAAGCGTATAGGTTGCGATCAATGCGGTAATGAGTTGAAGTCTGGATAATTCAAATCCAGCAACTTGGCTGGTTTGATTTTCATCATCACTGGACAATAAACGGATGGTTTCACCCAAGAGATAAGGCGATAAAAAGTTGATAGCGATATTTAAGGTGGTTAAGGCCGCAGACACACCGATTCGAGGTAAGTTGTTTTTTGTAAAAACTAGTTCGCTTAAGCCACGTGTGACTTGCAGGATGGGTAGATCTTGAGTGGTGCTATCTAAAGAGGGTGAAGAAATATTTTCTTTATTTTCTGGTTCTATATCTACAATTGCATCTATAAGTTCTATTGGTGGCGCTTCTGTTTCTATAGACGCTTCATATTTTTCTGTAGGGCTCTCAAAAACCAGTACTAAGCCACGCGCTATATTACTCAACCATCGTTTTATACTCCCCAATCCACCCATAATCTTCTACTCCAAATATTTGCTGGTTCATTTACGTATAGTTTTACTCAAGCGTTCAACGAGCTTTTGTTTGGATAATATTTTACCATGCTGATCTTAAGTGAGCCTTAAGACGTTCTGGAAGTTTTTGAGGCATCTCGGTGACCCAATTTCAGGCCAGTGAAGGCGTAATATTTAGTCTATAATTTAGGGAGATTCGATAGTTATTATCTTTACCGGTTTAATCACTGATGTGAGCGGGGTAAGAAGATATGAAGATTGTTTTATTATTAGGTCCATCAAGCGCTGGGAAAACCACTTTATGTGAGGAGCTCCGATCATCACGGCAATGGGAGGTTTTAAGTAGTGACGATATTTTTGATAAGATTCGGATGGATGAAGGTGACAGATTTAGAGAGGAACTCAATAAAGCTGGTTTAATCGAACGACTATTGCCTTATATGCCGGAAGAATCTGTCGTACGATTGTGTCAAAAAGGCCTGCTCACCATTTCAAAAGGGGAGCATTTAATCACAAATTACAATGTTAAGAGCCCATTTTTTCCTGAAATAGAGGGCGCTCTTGGTGATGCCGGATTTGAACAAGCAAAGATTAAAGCACTGTCCGATACATTGCGCGATGTTGGTCAGGTGTACCTGGCGCATCAGTTTCCGAATCTTGAAGAAACAATGCTAAACCAGGCGTTTAGTCATCCCCCCGATCCGAATAAGACCATTATTATCGATACTATTCCTGGACCCACTCCAAGTATTACCGCAAAATTACTTGCGAATTTTGATCATCAGGCAGATAACTACCGAAAAAAATACGGTGATGCATCAATTGAGACCTTTACTGTATTAGCCTATATTTCACCGGAACAATTAAGTGAGCGGGTAGAGCGGAGAAACATAGAGGCAGATCTCGCCCATAATCCAAAAAATAAACGCGAGGGCCTCTTTCCTGTTGAACAATTGAGCGGTTTAGTTGCAGCGAGGACTGCTCCAGCGGCAGGGAGCCCAGTCGCACCAATACTCGCAACAGTATCTTCCCAACAATTACTTAACATTGCATATAAACATAAACAATTTAACCCAGATGATATTGAAACCAGACCAGGTATCTTGCGCTTTAAAAGGGTAGGAGAGGCCGCAATTGAGTCCGTGAAACTATCAAAGAAATTTGATATGCCAAAAAATAATTCCAACGCACAGGTTCCTTTAATGGTACGGGACAACTTTCATTTTGATGCAATGATAGATACCTCGGCAGGCGACCCCAAAAAATTGGCTGATCAATTGTTAGATGAAATAGGTTCTGTTCAAGAAAAACGGGCATATGCTGCTACTGCAGCCATGGGAGATCATGATTTTTGTTCTATAGAAGCGAGTGCGCCTCCTTCAACTGAAATCACTCATAGGTATAGGGCTCATCTATCAGAATATAAGCAAAGTCATGGGTTAGCTCCAGCATCAGATAACGAAACAGATGTGTCAAAAGGGGAGCCTTCCCCTCCCTCACCAATACCCAAACCATAATTAAATGAAGTTGTGATTGAAAATAATACACATGTATTGTATAATGCACACTGTCAAATAAGACCTATTGGTGTTGCTGTGAAAAATTCATCAGATGATATGTATGATCAAATTCAAGCATTAAAACGATATGCTAAAAATTTGCCTTGGTATGCAAAATGGATCTTTCCACAACAACTGGTTACTCTTCTTGCCAAACCAGATGTATCTCCCGCACAAATCTGCTGGGCATTTCTGGATAATGTCTATTGGTTTCACCGTTTATTTTTTGTAGTTATTCGTTCTTTTTCTCAATTGATACCTGATTATCTTAAGAAGTCACTTAGTGATCTTCATCATGCAAACCTACTTGTTGGTGAAATTGGGCAGAGCATCTCGGATGTTGTAATGAAACATAAGGCGCCCGATCAAGTTGCCAACGCGATCATCATGCTTAATAATTATGGACTTGCAACCAAGGAGAATATTGAATTAGTCGCAAATCTTACTGATATGAACAAAGTAATTGCGTGTTTCTCTAGCGAAAAATGTGTGGACCTTATGCGCACAAATGATAGACAGGCAAACTTTATGAGCTTGGTAGAGTGCGCACATCCTTCTAGGATGCTCAACATTTTGTGGATCTTGAATCGAGCTAGCCTTTTGTCAACTGAATCTGGATCGGCTAATCATGCTATGCTGAAGAGTCTCGCAGAAGAGGTCTGGCGTCTCGAGGAGGCGCTTGAATTGCTTGAGAATAAAGGACTTTTGAATCAGGAAAATTTTGAGTCGGTAGTTTATCCTGGTTGGCATAAAAGGCGGGCTAGTTCTTTAGTATTAATGGAGCAAATAGGGTTATTACGGGGTGAGTTCGCAGAAGCTAATCGGAAAGCCATCCTCCAGAACGATTCTTATGAATATTACAGTGAGTCTCTTCTTCAACTCGCTATCAACATGGGTTTTATGGTAGAAGAAAAGGCTCAGGCAACTTTTGAAGCCATCGTAAAGAATAATAGACCTGAGGATCTAGTCTCCCTTCTTGAAATCATTAGCAATCTTGGATTTTTGAGTGGAGCAAATGCTCAGGAAAATTTTAATGCTATTGTGAAACATCAACGCCCCTATGATCTGATTGAAAATTTTCAGTTATTGATAAGTTTAAAAATGTTAGATGGTGAGCATGATCAAGCTATTTTTAATGCTTTAATAACAAATGAACACCCCTATTATTTTGCAGAAGTTATTATCAAACTAAATCAATTCAATCTTCTTAGCGGAGGCGCGTGTCATACGATTGTTATTGCAGCAGCGAGCAGCATTACATATCGTGAATATTTTTTTGATGCGTTCACGCAGGCAAACGCCGACATTTTGTTTTCTGGAGAGGAAGCTCAAGCGAATTGTCTTGTTGTTTTAAAACACAAACACTCACCCTCACTAGCTGGTATTTTGGTAAGATTGCAGCATTTAAACCTACTCAATGCTGCTAATCGTTTATTAGTTGCTGATTACAGCCACACACCCTATTTGGAAAAAGCTATAGATGAAGTCATCACCGCAGATTTCTTTGCAGAGCATGCGCAAGTTATTTTAACTGCCCTAGTGAGTCAGCCTTATTTAGATTCTTTTTCTATTATTGCAAAGCTAATAACGGGGGCTGGTCTCTTTAATCTTGTTAATACGCTTGCATTATTGAGACATCCTGATCTCGTTTCAGTCAAAAGAATATTACAGCGGCTCCATAATGATACTCAAGTTAACCTATCTCAAGAAAATTTTGATCGAGTATTACGTTTTGCTTCATTGGAATTGATGACTCAATTGGATAATCAAACGCCTAACGAAATAACCCAGGAACGCTTTACTCAGATGATGACAGTTATTCAAAACAGTAGGGACCGACATGAGGATGAGGCTGTTGCATTGCGGGAGTACGTTCGTCGAATTAGGCGGGCTCCTCAATTTTTTGCTCTAGCTCCTCTTGTAGTACAACCAGTTAGAGCAAGGGTATTCAATACTGCTCAAAGTACTCACACAGCTAGTGTTCATGTTACTACTGATTTAAGCGCATGGCTTTTATGGGCAAAATATGGTGAAGATCATAGTATGGTTACACCTTCACTTCAGAATATCATCGAAGCATTAGACCAACTATCACCGTCGCTTGACATTTCTATTGAGGAATTAACGGCTGCGAAAATCTGTTTGGAGCGGCTTTTGGGTGTTTTTGTTGATATCTCATTAACAGAGGAAAAAAAATCAAAAAGTCTAAGATTGATTCTTGAAACGGAGCTTAAAGACGATATTGAGATTCAACCATTATTACCCATACTGATCGCTGACATGGGAACAGATAGGCTCATTCCATTGAATCGTTTTATTGCTTGGTTGTTTAAAGAAATAGAACAACCCACTTCAGCTAATTATCTGATTGCTTTCACCAAAGCACTTTATGAAATCCAACGAGGGGGTAATTTGGATGAAACGGGTGTGGATAATGGACTTGCAAACAGCCCTATTTGTTATGGTGGATCAGCCAATAAGTTTTGTGAACGGTTGCAAGGATTTTCTGGACTTATCAAGTTCCTTTTTGTCAATGATCAAACCATTGCACTTAAAATCAAACAATTAACCTTTAATTCGCTGTTAGAGCAAGCAAACATGTTGTGTACGGAAGCAATAGAGGGTTCTGATATAGAGAAAGCAGCATTTTGTCAGTTTATAGATGATTTAATGGATGATGACAAGGTGAGTGATCGGTTTGTCGAAAAATTTGATGATACAGCACTCTATATACAATTAATCGATGAGTTTAAGGCCTATACTATCTGTGAGGGGACCAGGGCACTTAAGGTGCAAATTACGTTGTTTAAAGATTCTTGCCTGCCTTATTTACCTGCGATTCAGTTGATCAATGTTGGTGGAAATAATTTTTATAGTCGGGATTTTTTAATTCAATTCGAAAGACTGGTAGCTGCAAAAATGCAACTCACTGAAGTGTCTATTGCCCACCCAGGCTTGGTCTCTGTCACACAAACGCTCTCTGAAACAGATGGTATAGGTGGTCCAACTCTCTAGTGAAGTGGGTTGGTCTACAGCTATGTGGCCTTACTCATGGGGGCGACTTCTCATTATAATGCCCCCAGGGCTCGATTATACATGATGAAAATATAACCATGTTGATTTTTTATGTAATTTCACCGCTAGCCGGTGCGACGATAATCTGTGAAATTCCAATGCCTGAAGGTGTATTAAGTGTTGGTATGCGAATAATAAGCATCGTTACCACATAACTTTGCATGGGCGTTTCACTGGCACTTTGATAGGTCACTAAGATTTGCATTTGTATTCGCCAGGCATAAACCCCATTCAGTAGTCCTTTCCTCATCAGAGTAGGTTTTCCTGTTACAACAGCGGACATAATTACTTTCTTAGCTTTGACGGTTTCAATGGTATGTGATTGTTGTAATGCATTAAGAAATTGCTCCCATCCTTCCGAGGTAAAAAATTTTGATGATTCGAGCAGTTGTTTATCATAATTAAGAAAATCATAGCTATAAGCTGATGTGGCCGCTATGCTTGCCCACTCTAATACTAATGGATCTGATTGACTGGGTTTATCCATCGCTGTTAGCGGGTTACTTCTTCCATTAATCGTTGTTGCAAGATATTTTGGTTCAGTTGGATGCGTAATAATATAAGCTAACATTCCTGCTAGTACGAAATTAGTCAACATTGACATTAGCACAAAAAAAATTAATCTGTGTTGATTACCACGGTAAAACTTCTTTTGAGGTACAGCAGTTGTCAAAGCGTCTTCAGCCATGATTTCCTCTATTATTGCGGTAAAACCTTGGTTTCGCCTGAATTGGGAACAAGCAATGGAACCGAGGAATGATTAGGCGAGTCCATTGGAAAAACCGAATCAGAATGAGTCACCCCATTGGTCGCATAAAAATCATGATTAGGCCAATGTAAGTGTAATAGATTGCTAAACTTAAAAATAGGTTAATGATGATCGAGATAAAAAGCATACTGCCCGTCTTTCGATGGGCAAGATCATAAAATTGCTTAGATTGCTTGATTAAACTCCAATTCTCTCGATTCATTTTAGCTCTACCATCATTTGCTAAGCACCCTGCAATCGCTATCTTGAAACATCATTTTATCCATTGATTTAGGCGATTTTCTTTAGTCATTGCAGTTATAGATTTATCACTACTCAAGCTTTGTGTAAAGATAAAACTCTTTTAAAATACTGCTCCATAGTATAGAGCAAACATAGGTTAAAGATTAAACTATTCTAGGAATACTCAGGCAATTACTCTTTCAATAAGTCTATTCAGTGCATCAACGTTGGTAGTGTTATTTAGCACCTCATTAAATAGTGCCAATGTTTTTCGATCATGCTGCTCCAAATACTGAAATGCCTTTTTAGGACCCTGGTAACGCACACTATTAAATACAAAGTAGTCTTCAAGAATTGTAAAAATAGCCCAGATATGGCGATATCTGCCCTCTATATCACCTATTGCCGCACGATCAGCCATTTTTTTATACCAAACTTTACGAACGTTTATTTCATTGTCGCTGATTAACTCGGGTTTATTGATCATCTGTTTCAATTGAGTTAGTAGATTTGTACCAAAAGCATCTTGCTCAATAATGACGACGCCATCAGCCATGTTCAAATGCTCATCGTTTAGTAATGAGAGCTCACTTTCCGGGTAAACAAAAACATCAAGATAAACCTGATGTTTATCGTCAAATCTAGCAATGCGTTGTTTCTTCCCAGAAGAAGAGATACCGGCCACGTCATAATCACTGATTAAGGTGTAATCACCTCTTGCCCTAGAGCCATATAATATGATGGTGTGGCAATGATGTTTGGTTTTTAATTCATCGATAATTGAGTCTAGTACAACATCGTTGTTAATTGGTATGTGAGCCATGAGATTCCTTTTGAGCTTTATAAATCAACACTCATTATTGTAATTTTATGGTTAAATAATTGATCAAATCCAATGATTTTCCAACCGAGTGTCTCATACCAAGATGGCAAAGTAGGATCAAAAGTTAGAAGATATAGGTTGTTAAATCCAAATTTTTTTGCTGAAATTTTGGTGGCATTAATAAGCATTTGACCAATATTATTTTTTCGGTAATCTGGATGAACAACTAATCCTCTTAATCGAGGTTTAAGCTTAGCCAGAAATGTATGATGTTCGCGGAGCATAGCCATACCAACAGGGAAATCCTGATATAATGCAACAAACGTTACAGGCATTTTATCTGTATTTACAGTTTCAAAAATATTATTCTCAGTTTGTTGGATGCTTGAATTAGGAATCCAATGCTTATCTATTTCTTCAAACCACAGTTTTGCGAGCGCTGGTATATGCTCTTGGCAATTGATTAATAACTCTATTTTAATATCATTTTTTATCATTGTGTTATTATCCTTATCCAGAGCCTTTGAGCGGATCTTTCTATATAAAAATGTTAAGTTACAAAATATGTCCAAATTCCTTTATTAGCGAAAAGCGACTTCTTTCATCAACATTGATTTTGGCAAGTTCTTCCCCGATTGCGGCAGAATACTTAAAACCATATCCAGAGCAAGGGGAAGCAATAATAATTTTTTCATCAAACCCTGGTAAATAATCTATAAGGAAATTTGCATCTGGTGTCATAGTATATAGACAGACAACTGCTCGCGTACACTGGTTAGTTATTCCTTCAAAATTAGGTGCAATATGTTGATTAAACATATTTTCTTTTTCAATAAAATTTACTTCCCTTTCTACAGATTCAGGTGTGGTGGCTTGATCAAGACTGATAAAATCATTTGAAATTTCAACTGCTATTTTTAACGTATGTTTATCTAGAGAAGGAAAACCATACACAACGTCATCATTATTAAAATATCGAATGAATGTGGGAAATATATTTGGCTGATACCATTTAAGAAATTGGGGGTTTACTGCAAACCAATACTGAACTTGTCGAGATACCTTAAATATATCAAGATATTGTTCTTTTAAAAGAGAGCTTATCCACGGCCCAGCACATACAATAACTTTTTTGCTAACATACTGCTGCCCCGTACTATCTGTTAGTCGTATCAAATTATTTTTGATACGCTCAAAATGGGTGATTTTTGTATTTAGAATAAAATTAGCCACATTCGATTTTGCTAAAGATAATTGTGCTTGAATACACTTTTCTGGATGGATATAACCCATATTTTTTTCATAAATGGCTTTTGATCCCGGTGGTAACTTAAATTGAGGATAGTTAGTCGCTGGCGCGAAATAACCCCACAAACACCATGCCGTGCCTAAAAGCAGTTTACATATCAGCCATATTTTCTGTTTTTTTGCCCCCACCCACTTGATTATCTAGCAATAACTGACTAACGTTGCATTTTTTAAAACACACCGATGATTTGGAGGAATGATGGCCAAGAAAAATGCATTAAAAGTACGCGAAGAAGAGATTTTTGATTTTCACGACATGTCGGATGATGATGCATACGACGAAGAAACGATGATTGGAGTAATGAGCGGTATGCTTGAAGCCAGTAACAATCAAATGATGATGGCTATTGAGCTGACAAAACTAATTGTTGCAAACAATCCGGTTAAGAACATAGAAGAGCATGTGTTTTCTGTTTTTAAAAAGGCAACAAAAGTGATTGGTGAAAATTTTGCCCTGAAAAACATCATGGAACAAATGCAACAAATGGAACGATAACACTGGTATTTGATTGAGTTATTTGTAATGGACGTATGTGAAGGTTAGATAATGAGTATCTGTCAATCTGGAGTTAGCTGTAAAGTACAAGCGGGAATGGTGCGGGTCTTTGTTACTGAGCAGCACCCGCTTATTCGTTTATCACAATCCCTGCCCTGGCAGACACTTGTTGCTACCGTTCTACCCGATCTTAGAAAGACAAAAAAAGGCTATTGGTGGTTGGGTAGAAAATTAAAAGTTCGCACCCATATGGGCGTCTATTTGTTGCAACAGCTGTTTAACAAAACAGATCGACAAATTGAATATGATGTAAAAGATAATGCGGCTTACCAACTTTTTTGTGGTATGGGCATTGTTGAAAAATGGCATGTGCCTGATCATACGAAAATTGAAGAGTTTCGCTCGCGATTAAGTGAAGAAACTCAAAAATCTTTGGCAAACTTGATGGCGAAACAAGCGGTACGACTTGGTTTTGCCGATCCAAGTAATATTGATATTGACTCCACGGTGCAAGAAGCCAATATGCATTACCCAGCGGATAGTTGTTTATTAAAAAAGCTGGGGGCTATCTCAAACAAGGTGGCTCATTTTTTAAATAATACATTGAAGGGTTGTCTTAATACCCCCCTTGCGGTCAACATGAAAAAAATAAGCTCGGTATCAAGAGACTATTTTTTCTTGCCCAAAAATGCCACAAAAGAGGTAAGGAATAATAAAATGATGGTGTTGTTAAATGTCGTTGTCGAAGAGATCAGCGCTGTGATTAACCGTTGTAAATATTTAAATTCTGATTTTATCGCCAAAGTGCCATGGGGTATTAAACGTACAATTGAGCAAATCAATACATTAGCAGAGCAATACATTGTAGATGTTGACTACTTTTTAACGGAAAGAATGGTTGCCCCGGCGAAAGCACTTTCATTCCACTTAAAAGAAGTCGCTTGTTTTACGAAAGGGAAGCTAGGAAAAAAATATCAATTTGGGCGATGTATTCAGCTTGGACGTATTGATGGAAATTTTTTGTTTGTCACAAAATCTACATCCGTTCAGATGAGTGATAAAACATCTCTGCCCGCCATTATTGAATGCCACCAGGAACTCTTTGATGGTGCAGTAATAAACTCTGTTAGTACTGATAAGGGATATTACAGTGCGGGCAATGAAAAATACCTGCAAGTAAAAGGGGTTAATGAAATTGCAATTCAGAGACCAAAGAATATTAAAAAACTGCCGCTCAATCCCCTGTCGAAAGATCGTGAAGAAGAGTTGGTTAATCGACGATCAGGTATCGAACCTTTGATTGGGCATGTTAAGCAAGGTGGTCAGCTTGGAAGAAGTCGTATGAAATCAGATAAAGGAATTGAATCTTCTGCATATACAGCAGTGCTTGGGTTCAACCTGCGACAACTCATTAAGTGGCAAAAACCACCAGGCAGGTTAAAAACAGCGTGAATTAGTTTCGCGCCAGCGACTAGTTATTGCTTAGCGTTTTATAATCTAATAACTGATGAGGTATTCCATGTTTAATGGTGGATTCGTATGAATGCTTTAGCTTTTTCTCCCATTGCTCTTCTTGGGCAATAAGCAGACCACCAGCTTTATTGTAGAGGCAACCTAGATCTTTTTCTACGCGCCGGTTAATTGTGCTAAAAATAGCCATTGAGCGCTTTGCGAGCTGCACATAAATATCTTTTTTGAAATTAGCCTCGCGAATAATCCGTGTTTCCCCATGTGTTGAGCCGAATGTATGGGGTGGGTGATACTGATCAACACCAAGGATTGACAAGTTACTATTCAGTTTTTTCAATTCTGATAATTGATATAGGGTAGAACTGCCTACGGCGCCTAGACCAATTACAATTACATCATAAATAGCCATAAATAAGCCTTAAATATATATGCATCCCTTTTTTGTATCAAATGTTAATGACGCTGTAAATACGAATCACTTGGATTAACTTAATAGGATCACTCAACAAAAGAACTTAAATAATACGAATATATTGTTTTTTTGATCATTTTGTATTATAATTGGCAGCTAGTTTATTTTATGGAGTTAATTATGTTTTCATTATTTAAAGCTCAAGCAATCGCAGCTAGCAAACAACTGTCTACACGGGAAAAAGCCAGTATGATATTGGAGACGCTCATTGAGTCAAGACAAGCAGAAGTAACGAAAAGCTTTATTGGTAAATCAAAGCTCCAAGAATTAATTCAAGAATTCAATACTTATAAAGAGGCTATCGAACACGTAGAAGAAGCCCCTGGTATTGATACTTGTAAAGCTTATATCTTGCAAGCCATAATGAATGTACAGTTAAAGGCAGGTGAAGAAGAAAGTGAAGAACTTTATGAAGCGGTGAACGAAACAGGTACGAAAATTATTGATTTGTTCAATACTGAAAATCCAGATAAGCAACAATTTAATAATATGCCTGGGCTTGCTTATATGCCTAGAAATATGTTTGCAAGGGATTGTTAAATAAATCCCTGTAACCAGAACAAAGTATGAGATTACCCATTTGCCAGAACAAAGTATGAGATTACCCATTTGAAAGTCTTTGTCAGATGGGCCATCCCTTTCATCAGTGTGCACAGAAAATATATTTGAAAGCAGAGCTAAATCAATAAGAGATTTAACAATCCATGAGGCTTAAGATGTTGGCTTCGGCAATACTAGCGCAGAAATAATATGAACTCCTGATAGGTCATTCATTGCTATTAGACAGCTTAGATTACAAAGCCAACCCTGGTTTAGCTGTATCTTGATTGATCTGAACTTGATCTAGCATTTTTCGATGAACTAAGTAATCAATCACAGAGCAACCCTCGGTATCTTTTACCGTTGTATCTATCCCTGCATCGATTAAATACTGTAAAAATTTAACATTGGGCGCGAACTCTCTCGCTAGTATATGCGCTGCGTTGCGGCCCATCTTGTTGATAGCATTAAGCTCTACTTTTTTATAAGGGTTTTCCAACAAATAAGCAGCAATTTCAAGGTTATCTACTTTCGCGGCTTTATGCAACGCAGTATCATAACGGTCTCCCCTGTCTATAAGATTGGGATCAGCCCCGTTCGCAAGAAAGATTTGAACTGCTTTAAGGGCAATTTCAGGTTTTTTACACAGGCGAATCGCTCTTAAAAGTGGGGGATAATAATTCCTGGTACCATCCAATGCATTAATATCCGCACCTGCTGTAATAAACTGCTCAAGAATCCTGAGGTGGTTCTTAGTAGATATAATATTCGCTAGTGCATGAAGCGGCGTAAAATAATATTGAGGACGTGTTATATCATATTTTAAACCGATAAAGAATGCGCAAACATTATCAGCAGCTTTGCGAATTATAGGGTCAATAATGCCCTTGTTCTCATCAACCCAATAGCGAAGTAGATCAATAGAGGGATCGGTCTCTTTCAATTGATTAGAGATCATATCTAGCAGGGTACGGTTATTAAAGTGTATGGCATGATTAATGATCGCTTCACGATCAGATTCATCAAAAACAACCCCTTGTTTGAGAAGCGTGGCAGCTGTCTCCACTGGAACAATCCCAATTTCTTTGGTTAACCCAATAAAATGCTGTGTGTTGCGTTGTAAATTTAGGAGGTTAGATTCATACTCATGGGCACTTATTCCCGGTAATTTCGCTGTATATTCCAAAAGTGGTTTTCTTCTAGCCGCTTCCCATCGGCGTAGTGATGTATTTACATTAGAGCGCGTCAAAACTCGGGGCACTACTGATTGAGCGATCATTTTAGAACCTGCTTTGAACATTCTATGCATAATTTAAGAGCTCTTTGATATAAAATTTTGATGATTCTAGTAGATGTTTAAACCCTCTGTCAATGACCCCATATAATGGTGCTATTAACTGAATTTACTCTACATATATAAAATCTAAACACCCTTCCAATCGATGTATTATAGAAGACATCTATGGCACTCAAAAAGCGAAATAACACCTAACACCGGATTTGTCACGCTGGATAAATAATATTATATTAGACAAGTTGTTTCTTTACTGAGGATGTTTGACCATGTCAGATAATTTCTTATTTAAATTGTGATTTTTCATCATAGACTCACTTCAACTTAACTTTTATTACTCGGGGAATTAGAATGAAGGATCATTCTTTACATCCTTAACGGTATCTCCTTCATGTTTTTCTTGATTAAAAAATGGTAATCTCTTAGCCGATGGTGGCAATGAACTTACCTTCGCGGCCGGTTGCTGATAGGCGCTTTCATATTCTTGCTTTAAGAATTCCCGCAATTCAAGATTATCTTTTAATAATTCTTTATAAAAATAACGCAGGTAATAGCTGTGTTTTTCTATTACTTTAGTGACTAGATCATCAAAAGTTATCTTTTCTTTTGTCAAAGAAACGACCGTTTCATGTATCAATTTTGAAAAATTAATCAATCCAGGTGGCATAGTCTCAGTTAAAATTACTGAAGAAAACTCATGAAATTTTGACTCTTTTAGTGATTCTAAAAAATATTTTTTGACTATTTCTTCAGGGTTCTCTTCCGTCATCAACGCACTCGGAATAAATGCTCCCCCTACTTTTTTTATCTCAAGTGGTTTAATAGGATATTGATTTAAATCACCCATGTTCAAACCATAGGTTAACCGGCGCATACTCATGCCCGCAATATTTGGGTTATCATTAAGGTACTCTTGCGTAAATTGAAGCAATGCCGCGCATATAGCTTTTCGCTTTTCAATATCCATGCCTAGGGATGCTCTAATTTCAAAAAAATTCGCCATGAGTACAATTTTCTTATCATCAGTTTCCGCAAGATACAGCCATATTAGAGCTACGGGTTTATTAGTGGTTCCATCCCTGGCTA
Organism: Legionellaceae bacterium; assembly: GCA_947474165.1. Taxonomy (GTDB): domain Bacteria; phylum Pseudomonadota; class Gammaproteobacteria; order Legionellales; family Legionellaceae; genus CANJHO01. The sequence continues at coordinate 4,074 of CANJHO010000026.1, read as the reverse complement.
CATGGAATATCATGGCATCATCCATACGCCGTTGAACCATGGCTTGAAATTGCGCCCCATCTGTCGACAAACAACAGTGTACCTCATTGCCCAATAAAAATGTTAAAGGATGTTCTTTTTTCCATTGTTCAATACTAAGGCAATAAGCTTCAGTTTTATTAGACGCCATTTTTGAGATAGGTATAGCCTGCAGTTGGTCATAATTATCAATACTGTGCTGTGCAAACTCAATAAACGTACTAGTCAATACATCGGTTTTTTCTTCTAATAAAACACGACAAGATCCGATTATCTTTCTGCCCACTAAAAACGTTAAATTTTCATGATCAGATAAGGTGCTAGTTATATTTTTCGATTTCTCTATTTTTTTAGATAATTCACTTATATTTTTCTGAATACTTTCAAGCTGTTGTTTGGTTTTTAGTTTAATCGATGTTGCTTGAAGAACTTCTGGAATACACGCATTCAATTGTGTAAGATAAGACCACAATGCAGGGTAGGGATTAAATATTGCTTGCTGTGTCGACGTATCCCTTGGAAGAATAATGAATTTAGTTTTTTTTCTATAGCTTAAAGCCATTGCGGGATCAATTTTATGTTTTAATAATTGTGAATGAATAGACTGATTATGAGTAGCTACTGCCTTACCTAAAGAGGATTTTTGCTTTGTATCATGTAGAAAAGCCCCCACACCAGTTCCCAGTAGATCACTTTTAATTAGCTCTAAAAATACGGCGCGATACTCATCATTTTCCATTTTTTTACTAGCCTCGAAGAGCAACACAAGGTTTTCTACCGAGACGCGTTTAAACATAGATAAAATGGATTCCTCATCCAACATTGGATTAATATCCGGAATTAAATGCTTTAATAGTAATTGGAGTACGTCACTTAAAAATTCAGCAGGTGGTTTATCTTTTTTCATCAAAGAAATTAATTTTTCATGGCTACCACTGGCCTGATAGATAAATAAATCGGTCACTATCAAACATAATTTAATTGTTTCAATATCACCGGCCTTTCCTTTAAGATGATGACTAAAATAGTCTTTTAGAGGCTCAAGTAAAGCTTCATCTATGATAGGAATTAAATCCATTGTTTGCTCAAGCGGTATTAAGGAATCAGCTACCAATTGGCGCATGTTATTTATAACACTTACACCCATTAATTGAATAAGCATCTGCATACGCGCACCATATTGATAGAATAAAACCATCATGTTACGTTGCTGATGAGGTTTTGTTTTGCTGTTAACCTTCCTGCAATGATTCACAAATTGTATAAACGCCTTACGTAGTTCCATTGATGTTTCTAAAAATGCTTGTAGTTCAAAAGGAATTTCATTCAAACTGTTATCTACTATAGTCGGAGGGGTGGAGGGTTCAGCAAATTGAAATACTTCATACCAGTGTCTAGGAAACGCTATATATTTTGATAACTCACTCAGTAGTATTATGCTGCTATGTTTTTCATTTTTGATAATTCCGTATAGAGCAAGGTAAATGCCGTAGTCAGAATAATCTCTATAAGACCGAAAAGGCCGTAGATTTAATTTATTTAAAAGCAAGGCAAGTTCTGCATGACCCAAGATATTTTTTAATGCCAAAAGCAAATCAGGTAGTATATTGATAATTTTTGACATTATTCTTTCATTTTTAAAAGTAAAGTCAGCTTGATAATAACTGTCATAAAAACATTGATAGACTTTAAGACAATAAGGAGCATAGATTTTGGCATCAAGGCCTTTGCTTAGGGGTAATAATAGGCATTCAAGAAATAACTGATTAGAACGAATGTCGCGGTCTCCAGCATAACTGTCAGGATAGTCTTTATCAACAGTAAAAGTTAATAATTCGAGATATACATTAAATAGATTGTAAACAGGATTTTTTATTCTTGTGTGAGGATTTTCTAGTAAGGCTTCATTTTTTTCCAATTTAGAAAAATCCATCGATAAAAGATTAGAAATTGCACTAATGCTCTTTCGAATCATATTTTCCTCTACTGCGGAATATTTTAATAAAGGAATGTCACGACGTTGAGCAATATGAACACACCATAAACGTCCAAGCTCTTGGAGATCGATTTTATCCAAAGCAATGATAGGGATCCATTTCTTTTGTTCATATAAATCAGGCTTAGTATATGGGGAGGAAAGAGTCTGCTTATATCGATCAATAAATCTATTTTGGAACAGAGTTAAGTAAACCGCACTTTTTACACTGTCTCTATGACAAAGCATTTTAAAAACGCTAGATAGTACATAATACAGCCCCTCTGGTAGATATCCTTTCTCTGTATTACTATCCGGGCGCAAATCAGAAAAAATATCAAGTAGAAAATTGAATTCTTCTATAGGAAGATACGCTGGTGTTTGTTCAATATCTCTCAAACGCATATACATAAAAGCAGTTGCAGCACGGAGCTTACTGCCTAAGGCATCTTCAGTAACTGACTTTTCAACATAATCGATTAAATTACCATAAAGTGCCAACATAACTCACCATAAGTAACATAAGCTCTTAATGTATTATAGCACAAACAAGATATGCGACGTTTAGAAGTAATCAAGGTAAAACTTGAGGCGCATCCATGTTAAGATTTACTGAAAAATTGTGTTGGTACCCGTTTTTTATTCTCGTAAAATTAGTAGAGTACAATTTTTTATTAACAATAATGAATTTGCTCTACTTATCTAATCCAAGTATCCTTCCAGTCGATGCATCGCGGGTGTCAGTCATAGGAGTTATTTATGGCACTCAAAAAGCGAAATGGTGTGTGGTGGGTTGATATAACCGACTGTGGTGAAAGGATACGTAGGAGTACAAAAACTGAGATTAAGGCTGAGGCTCAGCTTTTTCATGACAAGTTTAAAAGCGAGTTGTGGGAAGCTAGTCAGATTCTTAAAGTGCCGAAGAAAGAATGGCAAGTAGCCGCAATGCGTTGGATTGCGGAGTCGGGTCATAAGCGAAGCTTAAGCGATGACGAAACGCATTTGCGTTGGCTTGCTCCTTTCTTAAAAAGTACTTATCTGGGGGATATCTCAACCGATTTGCTTGAGAGTATCGCTAAGAAGAAAGAGTCGACAGGGGTTTCACCGGCATCTGTTAATCGAATGCTTGAAGTGGTTCGGGCGATTTTGCGAAAAGCGCATAAGGAATGGGGCTGGCTTAGTGTGGTGCCTGCTGTGCGTATGCGTAAAGAGGAGAATCGTCGGATCCGCTGGATAACCTACCTTGAAGCAGATCGTTTGCTGAAGGAGTTGCCAGAGCATTTGCAGGATATGGCAAGTTTTACCCTGGCTACAGGATTACGTGAATCCAACGTGACACAGCTCAAATGGTGTGACGTTGATTTGGTTCGGTGCCATGCACTGATTCATCCTGAGGAGTCTAAAACGGGTAGAGCGATTCCTGTACCGCTTAATCACGATGCAATTGATATTTTGATTAAGCTGAAAGGGAATCATCCTGTATTTGTATTCACGTATCAGGGTCATCCTGTGTCTCGTTGCAATAACCATGCTTGGCGTAAAGCGCTCATTCGAGCTGACATCAACGATTTTCGTTGGCACGATTTACGGCATACATGGGCGAGTTGGCATGTACAAAATGGTACAAGCTTGCAGGAGTTGCAACAATTAGGAGGTTGGTCGAGTTTTGAAATGGTATTGCGGTATGCGCACTTGTCTAGTGATCATTTAAGACGAGCGGCGGAACGTGTACAAAACAAATTTTCGTATCAATCAAAAGTGGAAATGAATTATTGTGGAGCCCCATAAACCTTTTCAGGCGAACCCCACGAGATGGAATTTTACGTCACGTTTTAGTCACAGTACTTTACGCAGCTCTTAGAGGAAAAACGTAACTTACTGATTGTACTGGTGAAATTGGTGCGCCCGGAAGGAATTGAACCTCCGACCCTCTGGTTCGTAGCCAGATACTCTATCCAGCTGAGCTACGGGCGCATTGTATTGGCGGAGAGGGAGGGATTCGAACCCTCGATAAGCCTTTTGAGCCTATACTCCCTTAGCAGGGGAGCGCCTTCGACCACTCGGCCATCTCTCCGAAATTT
>CANJHO010000025.1 GCA_947474165.1 Legionellaceae bacterium | reverse complement strand
TCTCAAATTAACCATATCCGAGCCATACTCAGGAGATCCTTCACAGGGTTCAGGATGACGTATATGCCGTTTGGTGGAATAAAAAACAAATTTATCCACAACCTGTGGAGTTACGAGCAATCTAATAAAAGATTATATTCGGTGCAAAATGAAGAAATTTAAAACCACACAAATAAACTTATTAAACTATCTTTCTGATACTGCCTGCCACAGTGTGGATACCTTAAGCAAAATACTCCAAATATCAAACAGCACCCTTTTGACACAAATTAAACAGCTTATTAAGCTAGGCGTACCCATTGAGCAGGTGCCTAATCAAGGTTATCGCCTGAAAAACCCCATCACGTTGCTAAATGAAGAACGAATCCAGAAGGAACTGAGTCTCAAGCACTTCATCAATCCCATCAAGTTACATTTGTTGGCATCCATAGACTCAACCAACCGCCAGCTAAAAGAAATAGCATCCAGTGGCCTCATCGATGTCTGTTGTGCTGAAACACAAACAGCGGGCCGCGGACGTTTTGGAAGACATTGGCACTCCCCTTTTGGTGAAAACATTTACTGCTCAAGCCGATGGCATTTTTTTTGCGATCTCCCTCAGCTAGCTGGCTTGAGCTTGGTGGTGAGCTTGGCTATTTTAGCTACATTAAATGACCTCGGAATAAAGGACTTTATTCAAATTAAATGGCCTAATGACATTCTCTGGCACGACAAAAAATTGTGCGGGAACCTGATTGAGGTGATCACCGAAAGCAACCATCGTGTAGACGTTGTTATTGGCATTGGTTTAAATGTCAACTCACCCCCTAGTAAAGATAAGCCCTGGTGTTCGTTACTTGATATCACAGGAAAGCATATTGACCGAAATGTTATAATAGCAAACCTAATCGCGCAATTAAGCCAGCATTTACAAACCTTCATCGAACAAGGGTTTGAAAAATTTATGACCGATTGGCGCCTCAATGATTATTTATATGGAAAGTCCATCACCATCTCACACCCAACTGGGACACTGAATGGCATAGCACAAGGGGTTAATGAGGGAGGGCAACTCATCTTATTAGATAAAATGGGGGAAACACATACCTTATCCTCGGGTGACTCTTCATTGAATCAGATGGCTTTTTCAGATATATATCAGCCACCAGGTTAACGTAAGGAAAGGAAGTAAATTAGAAACGGTTTAAAAACACGCTCCGAGCCTCTATGTGACTCGGAACGAGAAGACTGTGAGGGAAAAATTTTATAAGTTACTCGACTTCTTCTTCAGTATCCGTGTGAGTATCTGTTTCGACACCTTCTTTTTCCTGCTGTATGCGCAGATAGATCTCTTCGCGATGCACAGACACATCTTTTGGTGCATTAATACCTAAACGCACTTGATTACCTTTTACACCCAATACCGTAATATTAACATCATCACCAATGATGAGTGTCTCACCTATACGCCGAGTCAAAATCAGCATGACCAAATCTCCCTAACATAGCAGCCAACATATTTTCCATAGAACGCTTCCATGGTGCTCTTTGTGGCCGCAGACTGAATAAACAACAGACAAATCGACTGCTCGCATGTAATTTTACAGCAAGATTCTTAACATAACCTTAAGAAAGCAAGAATTATTCAATTTTTTTAACTATACTGCACTGCAATTAACCGTTAGGAAGTGGCGCCTTGTACACCATCAAACTTTTCCACTTCCTAACGGTCGCGGCTCGGATAGATCGAACGCTTCCTTAAGCCAAAATACCAAAACAATTAATGGCAAATAAGCAATCATTAGGCCTAAAAACCCACTCACCACCCCCATCGCCACCAATACGGCCAAAGGGAACAACCAAACTACATTAATGATCAACACACTCAGTGTCACACCAAAATGTCCGTTAAAATAGCAAACTGCCCGCTGATAAGCATGGCTTCGGTGCGCCTCGTACACCTTACAGCCTTGAAGCAATCGACACAATAAGGTATAGGTCGAATCAACAATAAAAACCCCTAATAAAATCAACCAACACCAAAAAAATTCCGAATGAATTGTAGCCGCTTGAATGGATAAAATACCAAGAACCAACCCTAAAAACCCACTGCCTGCATCACCCATAAAAATACGAGCCGATGGAAAATTCCACCACAAAAAACCTGCAACAGCTGCTGCCAATGCAAGCGGCAAAGCCATGAAGGCGGCATCCCCATTTAACCAATATAAAAACGCCCCACCCAAACAAACACTCACTGCTTCAACCCCAGCAATGCCGTCAATCCCATCCATAAAATTATATAAATTCAAAAGCCATACCAGATAAATAACAGCGATAACATTTAACAAAAGTCCTGATGAAAACACCCATCCGCCAAAAAAAATAGAGGGCAGCCCTCCTAAAAAAAACAAAGCAAAAATACTAGCCCCAAAATGACCCATCAACCGCCAATGCGCTGCAATATGCCCCCGATCATCAAAAAATCCCAGGGCTGCAACACCCAATCCTGCGCCAACCAAAGCGATACACACGGGCCATGACAAATCATTTTGATGCCCCAAAAAGGGAAGGACCATCAAAAAAACAACAATAAAAGCCACCCCACCACCACGCGGCGTAGGCACCTCATGCGAACTCCGATGATTTGGGATATCCATGATATTTTTAGCCAACGCATAACGACGTATATACCCCGTCAATAACAAGGACAAAAAAAATACTGCTATCAATACACAAAACATAATAATCAGGGGCTCTCTCAATACTCATCAAGACTAAGTCATGTTCGATATTATACGACAAATTCGAACCAGCTAAAAGAAATCGGCGATATCCTATCTCACCCCGCATGTGGCTTTGTCGAAACGCCAAATTAATGATATCTTACACCCAATAAAATAATGCTGAGCTGACCATGGAACAATTAACCCAAACTAATATATGGAAATCCTTAGAAGCCCATGCTCAATTGCTTCATTTATTTAATCTTCAAAATTTGAGTCCAAAAGAGGTTCTCGAAAGGCAATCATTTAATGTCTCAACCTGCAATATTCACCTTGATTACTCCCGTCAACACCTAACCGACGAAACATTGACCTTACTCTTTAAACTGGCTGATGCGCGAGGTTTACGTGAGAAAATCAATGCGCTCATGCGAGGTGACAACGTTAACCATAGTGAAAATAGGCCCGCCCTCCATACAGCCCTTCGTACGTCTTCCAAGACACCTATCTTCGTCAACAATCAAGACATCATGCCAAACATTATAGCGGCGCGTCATGACATGCAATGCATCGTTGAGAAAATTAGAACTAAAAATTGGCTAGGGTTTTCTGGAAAACCCTTGACTGATATTGTTAATATTGGAATTGGTGGATCCGATCTTGGCCCACGATTCGCTTTAAAAGCACTAAATGAATACACCACAAAAGAATTGAACTACCACTTTATTTCCGATGCCGATCCCAGCAGCTTTAAAAATGCAGTCGCGAAGCTCAATCCAGAAACCACGCTTTTTATTGTTTCTTCAAAATCATTTGCCACCCATGAAACACTTTATAATGCCAAAAAAGCAATCAATTGGATCGGTCTTGAGCAACATTATGAAAAACACTTCATTGCCGTCACGGCGAATGCTGAAAAAGCACAAGCTTTAGGCATAAAAACCATCCTCCCTTTATGGGATTGGGTCGGTGGACGCTATTCATTTTGTTCCGCTGTTAATTTAATCACCGCCATCGCGATTGGTTTTGAAGCGTTTAACCAACTACTCAATGGCGCAAATAGCATGGACAAGCATTTTCAGGAGACTGATTTTGCATCCAACCTTCCAGTGATTTTAGCCCTAATCGGCATCTGGAATAATAATTTTTTACACATTCATACCTTACTCATTTGGACTTATAGCCAATCCATTGATCAAATATTACCCTACATCCAACAACTTGATATGGAAAGCAATGGTAAGTCCATCGATAAGCAAGGGAGAGCAGTCAATTATGCCACCGGACCCATCTTGTGGGGCGGCATAGGCAATCAGGCACAACATAGCTATTACCAACTACTTTGTCAGGGAACACACAAGATAACGGCTGATTTTATTAGTTTAAATGCTTATGTGGGACAAATTGTTAATCACGTTTGCGATGCAAAAATACAAGTATTAACTGCAGGGGTAAATGACCCCCAAAACCCCAATGGCTACATCCCAGGAAACACCCCAATCAACCACCTTAGCATCAGCAACTATTCTCCTTTCACTCTCGGTGCACTGGTGGCGCTCTACGAACATAAGGTTTATGCACAAAGCGTGATTTGGGATATTAATCCTTTTGACCAACCTGCGGTGGAGAGTGCCAAATTTAATTATCATGAAACAGTTGAGCATGTATAATTAATACCCATCCGATCGTGCATAGTTCACAACTTAAAGCGTTTATCTTTAAACCTAGAAAAAGCCTTTTAAATCATAGGAATGAATTGCAAAAATAGATCTCGCTGAATACGCTTATACACCAATATTGAAGAACCCAGGATATACTGCTCGATATGTACCGACACCAATCTATAGCAATGAGTACGCATCAAGCATAATATTAAGCCACAACCCCACTCAAAACTTCCTGCAAGGCCTTACAAATCTCCTGTTGTTCACCAACCGTCAAATAAGGGTGCATCGGTAGGCTTATCACGCGATTTGCTGCTGCCTCTGTGTTTGGGAAGGATTTTTCTGAGGGGTAGAGCTTTTTGAAAATGGGTTGCTCATGAAGGCCCAAGGGATAATGAACGGCTGTGGGTATGTTATTTTCTTGTAGTGCTTGCTGTACTTGAGCACGATGAGAAACTTCAATGGTATATTGTGCAAACACACTGGTATTATCTGGCTTGATTATAGGCTTTCTGACAGATGCTGGTAGTAGATTTTGATATCGATTCGCGACTTGTTGTCTTAATTGAACTTCCTCAGGGAAAATCGCTAATTTTTCTAATAGCACTGCCGCTTGAATCGTGTCAAATCGGCCGTTGATCCCAAGGCGAGTATGGTGATAACGTTTTGATTGGCCATGAGTTCGTATTTCATTCATGCGGGTGGCGAGTTCGTCGTCATTCGTGAAACAAGCACCCCCATCGCCATAACAACCCAAAGGTTTTGATGGGAAAAAACTGGTGCAACCGATGGTGGTTAATCCACAAGATTGTTGGCCTTTATAGGTTGCGCCAAAACTTTGTGCGCCGTCTTCAATCACAGGCAGCTTGTGTTGTTTTGCGATTGCATTAATTTCATCAAAGTCGGCACACTGCCCATATAAACTCACGGGCATTATCGCTTTGGTCTTTGCAGTGATGGCCGCTTCAATCTGGCTTGCGTCAATATTATAAGTTTCTTTATCAATATCAACAAAAACGGGTATGGCACCTAAAAGGGCTATCATTTCTGCCGTTGCAAAAAAACTAAAGGGTGTGGTAATCACTTCATCGCCCGCACCTACTCCAAGCGCCATCAATGCAATCAATAAAGCATCTGTGCCATTGGATACCGTTAATGCATGCTTTACACCCACAAATTGAGCGAGCAATTGCTCAAGCTCAAAGATTTCTGGACCCATGATAAAGGCACCATGATGAATAACGGCTTTGAATCGAGCAAGAAGCTTGTCTTCAATTCGATTTGATTGTGTTTTTAGATCGATAAATTGCATAGATGTCCTGAGCATAAGCTACTACTAATGCGCAGGATACTATCAATCCTCATGGCTTTAGTCAAATTTGACATCATTCAATTTGACATCATTCCATGTCATTTAAAATCAAACTGTACCCAAGGCGATAAATTCTCGATATACTGATTGAATGTTTAAACCTTGGAAATCTGCATGTCCTTGAAGGTCATGTATAATGATATCGCTGACCACTATGATACAGCGAATCAATTTGGTTCAATTAGCAAAAGCCATTTGACGGCCATTGACCAAATTAAAGCTGCACAGTTAGGCCATAAACCGAACTACAAGGTCTTGGATCTGGGTGTTGGCAATGGTGCATTTTTACAGCAGCTTAAACCAATCATGCCCCTAGCGGATTTCACAGGCATCGATATCTCAATGGAAATGTTGAAAAATGCGCGCCTTGCCCTGCCCTTAACAACCATTGAAACCAGCGCCACTGAAGCCAGTCACTGCTTGCCTCATCATAGTCAGGATTTGGTCCTTGCTCATTTCATTAATGCCTATATCCCCATTAACCGCTTGTTTAATGAAGCAAATTTACTAACACGCTCAAATGGTCATTTTTCACTCATAACAACCACCTATGATTCATTTCCCTCAGCCCAATTACAATTGGCTAATTTTATTGCGGAAGAATCCTTATTAAGCAGTATTGTAGGCCACTATTATAAAACCATCATCAAAAATACGACCGTGGCACCTAGCGAAGAGGAGCTCTTGCTAGCCTTTAAAACGCATGAATTTCAAGTAGTGGATCACCAACGCCTTCATATCCCCATCACATTAAATAACATTGACGAATTGGCTTTATTTGGCATTGAAGGCACTTGGTTTTTAAATAGCCTGTCTATGCGAATGCTTCCCAAAACGTTCCTTATTCAACGATTAAAACGATTGTTTAGTAAAATCTTTACCTTTCCGTATCATGATACCCATATTATTGATGTGGTCTTGGCAAAGAAATAAGAACGTCCCCAATCCCAATTTAGGAGACTAGAAAAATAATGTACGGTTTTATCGCCCAGATTCCCATCAGCATGTTACGATCGAACGATAAAAGCATATATTATTTTTTCTAGCCTCCTAAATACTACTAAAATAGAGACCACCATGACACTAAATACTGATCATCTAGCCCGTTGCATTGCAACACTAGAGCAATCTCTGACGCTTTTAAATAAAAGTAAAATAAATAGCATTGACTATGAGATTTTCCGTAATGCTGTGGTAAAAGGATTTGAATTAACCTTAGAAACCTCAGGAACCTTATTAAAAAAAGCACTAAAACCTTATTTTGCTAATCCTAAAGAAGTGGATCAGCTCATCTTTAAAGATATTTTTCGACAGGCTGGCAAACATGGATTAATCAGTGTTAAGCAAACAACCCACTGGTTTAAATACCGCGATAATCGAAATAATACCGCACATGATTATGGAGTTGGTTTTGCTGAAGAAACCTTGAGACTCCTGCCCAGTTTTATAAAAGATGCAACCGCATTGAAGGATACCTTGGATCATGCCAAAACTTAACTTAGAAGCAGACTATCGAGCGCAAGTTCAAGCCATTTTAAAACATTGGGCTCCTCAATATGAGGTTTGGGCCTATGGTAGTCGTGTCAATGGCACTTGCCACGAAGCGAGTGATCTTGACTTGGTTCTTCGTGACCCCAATACCTTAAAAAAACCAATTGAAACCTTGTCTAGATTAAAACAAGCTTTTAAAGAGAGTGATTTACCGATTATCGTTGACCTGATCGATTGGGCCACTCTCCCTGATAGTTTTCGTATTGAAATCGAAAAACAATATATTGTGATTCAACCCAAACCCTGTTGAGAGGCCGTTGCGGTGTGTTTCCAGCAATTCCCGCCCAAAAAATTCAGTGTAGGCAAGCAGTTAGGCTTAGATGCTATTCGCAAACACGCTGTGGTTATCTCAAAAGATTTTCTAGGATCTGTGGTGATTGAAAATGTGCCAGTATACTTTGTTCCCCTGGTTCAACTAGATGATTTATTTACACTGATTAATATACTAAAATAATTCAGTTTGGATGATTGACTCACAAAAAATGCAAGCTATACTGCCCAGATGAAAAATATACCGCATAGGCTGATTGTGACTACGAATAGATTATCCATGAAAATAAATCAACGATTCATCATTCCTTTGTTTAGTATTTTATTATCGTTTTTTTTAAGCCCTGTATCCTTTGCGGAGCCTGCAAACCTTACCCTATTAAAACAAAAAATCCAGGCTTATCACGATTCGGGCACCTATCAAAAAGAACTGAGCCATGTGCTATCTCAGGCTAATATCTTTATCCTTCATCGAAGCGCACTCAATGCCCATCTTCTGCATCCCAAAAAATTAGCCGTGGTGCTTGATATTGATGAAACGTGCTTATCTAATTATGACAAAATGGTTGCACGTCAATTTGGTGGACCTGGCAAACCTTGGCATGATGAAGCCCTTGCTGCCGATGCGCCTGCGATTAAACCCATGTTATCTTTTTATAATGGCCTGTTAAAACACGGTATCGCTGTTTTTTTTGTAACAGGCCGAACTGATGCTGAAGCGCTGGCAACGAAAAAGAATTTAAAAGCCGCAGGCTATCATGATTGGTCGGGTCTTTACTTCAAACCTAACCAGTATAAAATGCCCTCAGCCATTCCTTTTAAATCACACACAAGAGCGCTTATCACCCAGAAGGGATATACGATCATTGCATCCATTGGTGATCAAAAGAGTGATTTAAAAGGAGGATATGCAGAGAAAGGATATAAACTGCCGAACCCTTACTATTATATCCCTTAGAAACCTCAATAAACCTACTAAGCGCTAATAAGCCCCGTCACCGCTGTGTTTTCTTTATTTATATAGTGTTGGACGATTTGCATGGCTTGTTCACTGGTGAGCGGTTGCGTTAAAACACCCGCCATCGAATAGGCATGGCAATCGTCTTTAATGATCTCCGCTTGATAGGACGTTATAGCGATAATAGGGACAGGGACTTCAATGTCTTTTTCCATTTTACGAATTTTTTTTGCAACCATATAGCCTGAAATATCGTCTAAACCTATCTCTAGCAACACCAGACTGTATTTGCCTGGAACAAATAAAGCCAAGGCCTTCTTGCCCGAATCCGCTATTTCAACCTCACAATCTAAAGTCTCGAACAATAATTTCTGTATGTTCTGTGCTGCTGTATTATTTTCAATCATTAATATCTTTCGAGCCTTTAAACTCCCCCTAAGCGCCTCTCCGTCTTCAACCACAGTTGTTGGAGATATCGTGCTTAAGGCCTCATCTTTTTTTTTATACGCGGTGATATCACTTAAAACAACCACTAATCCATTGATATGTTTGTCATTATCAAACAAAGGAACACGGTTCGCTAAAAAATAGGTATCATTGCCCTCTTTGTTAGAAACAGGCGCTTCCTCAATATTATATTGTGCCTCACCTGAAAATAAAACAGCCATATCATCCAATCTTAATGCATCGATACGTTCCACTGATGCAATTTCAAATTTCTCCATTTGTGCATAAGGTGTTCCTGCAAAATCTTGCATCCGTGTCATTCCCAACCAAGTAACAAAACTGTTGTTACAACCTTTCAGTTTACAATCAGCATCTATCCAATAAACAATGGCAGGAATACAGTTTAGAATTTCCATATAAAATTCATGGGCATCAAGGAGATCCTTTGAATGGACCATGTCTGACTTTGCTTTTTTCGTCATGAGATTACTCATTTCATGCAGCTAATACTAAGAGTATAGTTCATCTCAATCGTGATGAGAGGCTGTGCCGTAATCTACTGCAATAATTTCATACTCAACTATCCCGCCGGGGGTTTTCACAACCACCGCTTCATCGACTTGTTTCCCAATAAGTGCGCGACCAATGGGCGAAGAATAAGAAATTTTATTGAGCTTAATATCCGCTTCATCTTCACCAACAATTTGATAACTTATTTCGGCTTCAGTTTGTAGATTATGCACACTCACTTTGGTGCCAAACACCACTTTACCAGTATTTGGTAATTTACTAATATCAACAATTTGTGCATTAGATAACTTCGCTTCCAGCTCTTGAATTCGGCCTTCAGTAAAGCTCTGCTCTTCTCGCGCAGCGTGATATTCAGCATTTTCCTTTAAATCCCCGTGCGCACGTGCTGTGGCAATTGACTCAATAATGCGCGGACGCTCTACCGTTTTTAATCGGTGTAATTCATCTTTCAGTGCTGCAGCGCCGGCCACGGTCATTGGATGTTTTTGCATACCTACTCCATCTTTAATTTAAGTTCCTCAGAAATCCCTTTTTAACCGGTTGGGATCGTAAGTAACTCCCCAGGTACGTCATCCTGAGCGTAGCGAAGGATCTCAAATTGACCATATCCGATCCATACTCAGGAGATCCTTCACTGCGTTCAGGATGACGTATACGCAGTTTGATAGAATAAAAAACAACTTTATCCACAACCTGGGGAGTTACGATCGTAAGGATTAGGCCAGAAATAAGACGTTATTTCTGGCCTAATCCTAAGCAATCCTTTTTAATGTAAATCCTGTAATCTAGTCACTGTTTCTCTGTCTTCATATTTCATCGCCAAACAAGCTGCTTCAGCGCCTGACAAGGTCGTGGTATAGCTGACCTTGTGCTGCAATGCATTGCGTCGAATAGCAAATGAATCAGCAATGGCTAACTTCCCTTCTGTGGTGTTCACAATAAAATCAATATCATGATTTTTAATATAATCCACAACATGCGGCCGACCTTCGGCCACTTTAAATACCCGTTTACACGAAATCCCCGCCGCCTGCAACACCAATGCCGTTCCGCGAGTTGAAATAATTTCAAAACCAAGCTCAATTAAGCGTTTGGCAATTTCTCCGACCCGTGATTTATCTGCATCTCGAACAGATACAAAAGCACGCCGCCGCTTGACAATATTTGCACCAGCGCCCAACTGGGCCTTTGCATAAGCCTGCCCAAAGCGCTTGGCAATGCCCATCACTTCGCCGGTGGATTTCATTTCAGGCCCGAGAATAGAATCAACGCCCGCAAACTTAATAAAAGGAAACACCGGCAATTTGATGGAGTAAAACGAGGGTCGAGAATGATGCTGTGTTAATCCTTGATCTCGAAGACTCAAGCCTATTTTACAACGCGCCGCAATTTTAGCCAATGGCAATCCCGTCGCTTTCGATACAAAAGGCACCGTACGAGAAGCACGGGGGTTGACTTCTAACACATAAATATCATCCGACTGAATCGCAAATTGCGCATTGATCAAACCCACAACGCCTAACTCTAAAGCCATCAACCGCAACTGCTCACTTAAATCTTGTTGCACCACCACACTTAAACTAAATGGAGGTAACGTACAGGCAGAATCCCCAGAGTGTATTCCAGCCTGCTCAATATGCTCCATAATCGCGCCGATCAAAACGTCTTTTCCGTCACAAACCGCGTCAATATCAACTTCTATCGCATCGCTTAAGAATTTATCTAACAAGACGGGTGAGTCATTCGATACTTCAACCGCATGCGCCAGATAATAACGTAAATCCTCTTCTTGATGCACCACCTCCATTGCACGCCCACCCAACACATATGAGGGTCTTACAACCAGAGGGTAACCAATGCGCGTCGCTAAAAGAATGGCTTCCTCCTCACTTCGCACCGTGCCATTAGCTGGTTGATGTAATTTCAAGTGGGTCACCATTTGCTGAAAACGCTCACGGTTTTCTGCTTTATCTATTGCATCAGGAGAAGTCCCAATAATCGGTACGCCGTTCGCTTCCAAAGCCCGCGCTAATTTTAAAGGCGTTTGCCCACCATATTGCACAATAACCCCTGTGGGCTTTTCGATGGCCACAACCGCCAACACATCCTCAAGCGTTACAGGTTCAAAATATAGTCTGTCCGACGTATCCACGTCAGTGGACACCGTTTCTGGGTTACAATTGAGCATGATTGTTTGATAACCAGCCTCACGCAAGGCCATGGCGGCATGAACACAACAGTAATCAAATTCTATCCCTTGACCAATCCGATTAGGCCCGCCCCCGAGGATCATGATTTTTTCTTTACCAGATTCGGGTCTTGCCTCACACACGCTATCATAAGAAGAATACAGGTAAGCCGTGTCACTGGGAAATTCTCCCGCACAGGAGTCGATTCGTTTATAAACAGGCGTAACACCTAAAGCCATCCGATGGGCTCTTAGCTCATCCTCGCTGCAATGAAGCAATCCTGCCAAATACAGATCGGCAAATCCTTGACGTTTTAATTGCAACATCTTTGTTTTATCGATTGTCTCAAGGGTGGCTCCCTCAAGGGCTTTCTCCTGCAACACCAATTCATGGATTTGGGCTAAAAACCAAGGGTCGACTTTACATTCCTGGTAAATTTCATCCAAGGTTAATCCATGCCGGAAGGCATCCGCGATAAACCATAACCTGTCTGGTGTAGGCTCTCGCAAATGTCCCCGCAATAATGCCATGTCGCCTTTTTTAAATAAAGGTTGCAAACCACAACGACCAATTTCCAAACTACGGATTGCTTTTTGTAATGAGGCTTGAAAATTAGAACCAATGGCCATCACCTCACCCACCGACTTCATTTGAGTCGATAAGGTGTGTGGGGTTTGTGGAAATTTATCAAAATTAAAGCGAGGAATTTTCGTCACCACGTAATCGATGGTCGGCTCAAAGGATGCTGGGGTTTTTCCGCCGGTGATTTCGTTGGCCAACTCATCCAAAGTGTAGCCCACAGCCAGAAGGGCTGCGACTTTGGCAATAGGAAAACCTGTGGCTTTTGAAGCCAATGCAGAACTTCGAGAGACGCGTGGATTCATTTCCACAACCAGCATCCGTCCATCCTCTGGATTCACTGCAAATTGTACATTTGAGCCCCCAGTATCCACACCGACGGCCCTTAATACCAAAATGGCAGCATCTCGCATCCGTTGAAATTCTTTGTCTGTCAATGTTTG
Organism: Legionellaceae bacterium; assembly: GCA_947474165.1. GTDB lineage: Bacteria > Pseudomonadota > Gammaproteobacteria > Legionellales > Legionellaceae > CANJHO01. The sequence goes on along the minus strand of CANJHO010000025.1, from coordinate 17,553 downwards.
TGCGGGGGCTACGGTAATCGAATCCCCAGTATGCACCCCCATGGGATCAAGATTTTCGATGGTGCAAACAATAATGCAATTGTCATTTTTATCGCGAACGACCTCCATTTCAAACTCTTTCCACCCAAGCACGGACTCATCCAACAGCAATTCATGGGTCGGGGATAGTTCAAAGCCTCGCGTACAAATTTCCTCAAATTCTTCACGATTATAAGCTATCCCCCCGCCACTGCCGCCCATGGTAAATGACGGACGAATAATCGTTGGATAACCCAGTTGAGCTTGAACGGACAAGGCTTCTTCCATGCTGTGTGCGATGGCTGATCGCGGCATGTCTAAACCTATTTTTTTCATTAATTGCCGAAATTTCTCACGATCTTCTGCTTTATCGATGGCATCCCGTGTGGCCCCAATCATTTCGACCTGGTAGGTGGCAAGGACCCCTTCACGCACAAGATCCAAAGCACAATTCAATGCTGTTTGCCCACCCATTGTGGGCAACAAGGCATCCGGTCGTTCCCGCTCAATGATACGCGCAACTTCCGGCCACAATACAGGCTCAATGTAGGTTGCATCAGCCAATTCTGGGTCGGTCATGATGGTCGCCGGATTTGAATTAACCAAAATAATCCGATACCCTTCTTTTTTTAATGCCCGAATGGCTTGTGTTCCTGAGTAATCAAATTCACAGGCTTGGCCAATGACAATAGGTCCAGCACCCAGAATAAGAATGGATTTAATATCAGTTCGCTTGGGCATAATGACTACTAAAAGAATTAAAGTGGCTTATTTTACCGAATTTCGTTGTAAGTTTATATACTGCGCGCGATCACAATTTTAGTTTCAAAAACAAAAGGGGCTATTGACATTCATTTTCCAAATGCTCGCAAAACGTAGGCGGATCCTTGGCCTAATAATTAACCTTTGTTGGGCCAAGGCCCCCAACCTACAAGGATTCTAGAGACTTGTAAGACAGCCCCTAGAATACTAAACGATTAATCCAACAACCCTAAAGCTTTCACTGCCTCTCGTTCAGAGCGCAATTCATTCAAGGTCACATTGAATTTATCCTGGCTGTAGTCATTAAAAGTTAAACCTTCCACCACACCCACAGCCCCATGCTCATGACCGACACGCCGAACCATGCCGTGGCCACGACGACAGGGGAAAGAAAAAATAAGCCCTTCATCAACACCATATTCACCCAATGAACTTCGGCAAACAGAAAATGATTCCCCTGCTGGAGTATCTGTTATCAGATGATGCACACTCTGAATAATAGCATTGGCAGCGGAAGCCGCCGATGAAGCCCCTCTTGCATTAAGAATGGCAGCGCCCCGTTGTTGCACTGTGGGAACAAACACCTCTTTACACCAAGACTCATCATCAATCACTTGAGCGGCTGATATGCCGTTAATTTTAGCATTGTAAAAGTCAGGAAATTGAGTTGAAGAATGATTTCCCCAAATCGTCATCTGACTCACACACGTGATATCAACGTTTGCTTTTTTAGCCAATTGAGTCCGAGCGCGGAGCTCATCCAGCATGGTCATCGCATAAAAACGATCATCAGGAATATCTTTGGCATGATGTTTTGCTATTAAACAGTTGGTATTGCAAGGATTCCCCACAACAAAGACCGTCACATCGTCACTCGCATGGTCATTAATGGCTTTCCCTTGTTGGGTGAAAATCCCGCCATTAATTTGCAACAAATCCGATCGCTCCATACCCTGCTTGCGCGGCACTGAGCCCACCAATAAAGCCCAGTTGATTCCATCCATTGCCGTATTTAATGAAGAGGTACACACAATGCGTTTCAATCGCGGAAAAGCACAGTCATCCAACTCCATAGCAACCCCTTCAAGGGCAGGTAATGACTGCTCTAACTCCAGTAACTGAAGTTCAATATCTGTGTCTGGGCCAAACATTTGACCTGACGCTATTCGAAATAGTAATGCATAACCTATTTGCCCTGCTGCACCAGAAATGGCGACTCTCACTCTTCTGTTCATTTTTTCCTCTTTTTCTGCTTATCCAAGTGAATTATGATACTATTGCCTACCCAAACAAGCCAGTCTTAAACCATGCCCTTATCGCTTTATATCCACATTCCCTGGTGTATTAGGAAATGCCCCTATTGTGACTTTAATTCACACAAAAGCCCTGATCACTTGCCTGAAATAGCCTATGTTCATGCATTAATTGCTGATTTAAGCCTCGATTTACAGCGCTTTCCGTCTAATCACATAGACTCCATTTTCATTGGTGGTGGAACGCCTAGTTTATTTTCAGCTGAAGCTTTTGATGTTTTATTGAATGGATTGCGCCGTCACCTTCATTTTGCAGACGACATAGAAATTACATTAGAAGCCAATCCAGGCACTGTCGAGCAACAACGCTTTACCGATTATCGTGGCTTGGGAATCAACCGCTTGTCATTAGGCATTCAAAGTTTTAATGCACTACATTTAAAAGCGCTTGGACGTATTCACGATGACCAACAAGCCCATCGGGCCATTCACAGTGCTAGGCAAGCAGGTTTTGATAACATTAACTTGGATATCATGCATGGCTTACCCAATCAATCGATTGCAGAAGGTCTCGATGATTTACGAACAGCACTGTCCTATGAGCCTGAGCACTTGTCCTGGTATCAATTAACCATTGAGCCCAATACTGTTTTTTATAAACAACGCCCCACCCTTCCAACAGAAGATGATGCTGATGATTTAGAACAAGAAGGCTTTGCCTACCTAGACCAACAAGGGTTCAAGCGCTATGAAATTTCAGCTTTCTGCAGAAAAGACAAGCCATCTCGCCATAATCTGAACTACTGGTTATTTGGTGATTATTTAGGCATAGGTGCGGGTGCCCATGGCAAATTGACCACCACGGGTAATCATCAATCCATCTATCGCACACGTAAACAACGACAACCCACTGATTATTTAAACCCAAACAAACCCTTTTTAGCCGCCATAGACGAAGTGAATCCAGAGGCGCTTGTCTTTGAATTTATGCTCAATACAACACGCTTAGAACAAGCGATCCCCAATGCGCTTTTCACAGAACGCACGGGACTTGACTTTGATACGCTCAAACCGAAGCTACAAACTGCTGAAGCACAAGGATTACTCCACCTCAAAGACACTCATTGGCAAATCACCCCCTTTGGACGACAATATACCAATGATCTACAAGGGATTTTTTTACCTTAGGCGGTGCGCGACAATAATTTATTCGGCGATACGTTATTGTTGGGCATTGCCTGTAAGATAGAACTATCGCCAGGGCTACATCATATGTGACCAAAATAAAACCATCTTTTTTAAGCCCAGGATCCTTTGGTTATTTTATAAACCTTTGAAAGGCATGGATGCCTTTCAAGAGCGACAGGGATGTGGCTGGCGTGTTTATAAAATAACCAAAGGATCCTGGGCTTAAAAAAGATGGTTTTATTTTGGTCACACATGATTTGGCCCTGGAACTATCGCTTCAACATAAAAATACTGTTAGCATAAACGCTGGAAATTAAATTTCAGTCTAGGAGGACTTATGTTGTCGTTCATTACATTTCTAGTTATCGTCGTCGTGGCTTATCTTATAGGCTCTATAAACGCAGCCCTGATTGTTTCTCGATTATTTGATTTACCTGATCCAAGAGTCAATGGCTCTCAAAACCCAGGAGCAACCAATGTGCTCAGACTGGCTGGGAAAAATTATGCAGCCTACGTTTTAATCGCGGATATGCTCAAAGGTTTATTACCGGTATTGCTCGCAAAAATGCTAGGTGCTGGGCCCATCATTATTGCGTTCACTTGTCTTGCTGCAGTGATAGGCCATATCTATCCTATTTTCTTCGGATTTAAAGGTGGAAAAGGGGTTGCTACTGCAATTGGTGCCCTGCTGGGTTTTCATTTAATCCTCGGCGTGATAGTGATTGTCACTTGGTTATTGGTTGCTAATTTTACACGCTACTCCTCCTTAGCCTCTATTATCTCCATGCTGTGTACCCCTTTTTTCTCATTATATGCTGTGGGTAGCGTGAACGCATTTCTTCCTCTGATGTTCATGGCAATGATTGTGATTTATGAACACCGTTATAACATCACCCGCCTGATGGATGGCAAAGAAGCAAAAATTAACTTTAATCATCCGATTCTCCCTGATAGTGTTATAAGTAACCCCACGCCTGTAAAAAATGAAGCACCAAAAAAGCCTCTAAAAAGCACGGCCAAAGTCACTAAGGTTAATGTGGAGAAAAAACCTGTCAAAGCAAAAAAAACCACTTCGAAAAAAACCACTTCGAAAAAAACAGCTTCAAAAAAATAAAAATAAAGACGTATTGACGAAGAAATAACACCTTAACCCTAATAATGAACAAGACTGCATGAGGCTTTTTTCATCCAGTCTTGTTTAATGTCGAACATACCCTCTTCACCTGATATACTGCGCGCGCTTACAATATTAAATAATTAAAATTAATTGAGTTAATATTTCGTTAAGCTTTATCATTTACATTATAAAATTCTATATCATTTCAGAAAAAGCAATTGAGAGATCAGAACCACCCACTACTTTTTCTAAGATAAAATACCGGAGTTAGTTAATTATGCCTGGAGCAGCAAGGGTATTTAGTGGAACCTACGCCGAAAGCCGTTTATATCAAGTTATGGCTGAAGCACTACAAAAGATCGCTGAAATAAAGATAAAATATCCCCCTAATTTGGTAGGCCCTGACACTGAAGAAAGAAAAGAAGCCCAACAACTAGTCCATGTGGCTGAAAATGCGCTTAAAATTTTTCACGGGAGTATTTTATCCAAATTTGACCATGGCAAAGCACCAGGATTTTTTGATCTGCCGGGAATAGGGATAAATGCTAAACATTTATACACGCTCAGCAACTCAATAAAAACTCGAGAGACCATGCTAGCTCACGATGTGATCCTGCTCCTACCAGAATATATCGCTAAAGCAAACCTATTAGGGCCTATCAGTAATAACGCCATAATAGCCCTTCTAGAGAAAAATAAGCAGGCACTTTTTAAAGATGCCGCTAAAATTTCAGGGCCGAACATCGAACAACTATTCGATAACATCAAAGCAAAAATCATGGCCTTAGAACTAGGAAACCAAACAGATGATCCACAGCATAATAAACTAGCCCTCTTTATCACTGATCACTTGCTGATTGATTTATGGATGCCAAAAGATCCAATGAGCTATGAGTTAATGGCTTTCATCGCCGACATGATAAAAAGAGCCCCTGACAAAATTTTTCATCTGGTTCCTTTTATTGATCCAAAAATCATACCTAATTTACTGCAATCTGGTTTAATCGGTGTAATAGTACGTATTTTTGGATCATTTCATCTTGAATATATCGACAACACCCACAGCGACTCGCCATCCTATGCTTACAACGTGACTGAAGCGCATGAGACAAAAATCTATAATGCCGAGGATTACTACGCGCACCGAACTTTCTTCTTACACAATACGCTGCAACCTGCACTTAGGCGATATTTAGCAGGTGTTGCACGCACCGCGTTATTAAAACGTTTCATCAACATTGAACATCAATCGCTTCTTAATGATTTTAAATCATATCAATCCACTTGGGTTGCACCTGCCAATGTGGCAGAAAGACCCCTGAATATAATGGATGAATTGAATCTACAGAACCAAAAACTCACACTGACCCAACAATTTGTCACTACACTGACAATGCGGTTGCAGCAGTATAATGACATGCCCCTGGCAACGTTATTACAAACAAAAGCCCAACCGCTCTTCGATGAATACAAAGCAAATGAACCTCTGGATTTTGAGAGCTCTTTTTTAAATGCTCCGCTACCCACTGAATTACCAGGAGGGACTGACTACCCAAACGCTGTCGGTGGGCCTTCTATTCAGATTAAAAATAGACTTAATTTAAGCCTTTTCCAACAATTAGAAAGCCTTAAAGCAAATGAACAGCATTCGATTGAACAAATTAGCCAGTTAACAAACAGAGCTGTTCTTGAATTTGAACAACAATGTCATCAGATCATGGATGCTATTTTAACCAATCAGAGCACCCTTCAAGAAAGAATAGAATGCCATTTAAATGCGAATCAACAACGACAGCAGTTGCAACAATCCATCTCGACCCTTATCCAACGCGCTAGACAGTTCATTCCGAATTATTCAAGGACAAATTTCAGCCCTGTCTTAGAAGCAGTTAGTGGGTTACTGTTAAAAATCGAAGATCATGAAGCCGCTTCCAATCAACAAATCGCTTCGTTATCGACCCAACTAGAAAAAGCCAAACTAGACATCCGCTTTGCAGAAACGCTGCAGTCTGCCGATCCTCGTGAATTTGCGGCCATATTCGATAAAAACAAGCATGATCTTGAACTATTAAAAACCCATCAAGTGACTTTAAGAGAGCAAAAAGAATCGATTGTGCTCAATAATGCGTCGAAACAAGCCGAATTACAACGCCTACGCCTAGATAGCGAAAACCTAGAAGTGCCACAAAAATCGTTACAACTCCTGATAGCAGAGGCCACGCGCGAAATAATCAGACTGAATCAAACACTACAAGATACCGCCAAACAAATCGAGACAGATGCGAAGCATGAGCAACGACGCATTGATAAATTGACGGCTATCAAAACAATAATAACAAACGATCTACACACGAAAAAAATCCCGTTCAAGGCAATTGATTGTGCCATCGAGGGAATCTCCAATCCCAGTAAGCTCACGAGTGGCTTTGATAAACTACTTTCATCTTTTAAAGATAAAGATCAAAAAGCCCTCTCCGGATTTGATCTTTTCATTATATCGCTTAATCAAAAACTCAATATCCAAGAATTTAACGAATATCGCAAGCATCAGGAAAAGCTATTTAAATCCAATCCATCCCCTGAAGCATTTAACCACATGACGCAGCTATTATTCACGGCCATTGATGCAAAAATCGCGATAATGACCGAAGCCATTAATAAAGAAATGGTATTAAGAAAAAAAATATCCCAAATTAAACAGGATATTCAAACGCTTGATCAACAACAACAAGCTGAGCTTAATCAACAAGCTGATTTATCCAACCAACAACAGCTCCTTCAATTACAAATAAAGGAATTAACTGAGGATCTAAGCCACCTTAACCAAGAGCAGATTAAAATCTCAGCGACTATAGAGCAATCGACAAAACAGGAAACGGAGCTTGAAAATACGCAGTACGTACTCACAGCACTTATTGAAATCCTATCAGACATTAACCCATTGAGGCATTCTATAGAATCAATAGGGGACACTACAGATGAAACGGACCATTCTCAATCCCTTTCTGAATTCAAACACGTCCTGGCTGAACTCGTTGATAAAACAAATGCCATACAAAAGGCTATCAATACATCAACTGAATCAGTCCATTACCTAAAAACCCTAAGTGCTATTCGTGACATGCTAGATACCCTTGAGGAACGGATTACAAGCATCATAAAAGAAAAAGCGATTCGTTCAAAAGCACGCGAGTTGGCTATTCTGACCGCTGACATCATCCCTTCTTTAGAAAATCCTAGTAGCATAGACAATGTAATCAATGAGCCACTACCGAGATCACCTGATATGACCAAGAAACGCCAGGCTCTCATCAGGGAATTTATTTCAAATATTAACGCCTATCAATCCTGTCAACAAAATCAACTGGGCTTACTTAATTTTGTGATAGCCAACAATAGAGAACCACAGATAACCTTTATCACCACACTGCTTCGGGAACTAACGCAATATGCTGATTCAGGCGATACAAATTGCCTCCTAAATCTCATCCGATCAAATATTAAAATGTCTAAAAACCTAGAGTTACAATCCATGCTCAATAAAATTACGGCTGATGTGCTTGATTTTGAAGATGGCCTTCTAGACACTGAGAACAGTGAGACGTGTGAGCTCAAAGATCAACAAGCTGAAGCCGTTTTAAATCAATTAAGCTCACAAAATTCGACCTATGTTGTATTAATCAGAGAACTTAAGAAACAAATCTCAGACATGCAACGTGATGGTGTAAAATTAACGCAAAAAACCTTACCCACAGGAGATGCCCTCACCCGCATGGCCTATCAACTCAAGCGAAATATCAACCACTTTATTATTAGCCATGGTGCAACGCCCCCAAGGAAGGCCGTATACCAAGAATTTTGTGAAAAATTCACTGCAAGATTACACAGTGAAGACAACATCATGAGCAAAGGGAAGGGACTTATGAAACGCATCATCGCAAATATTGAATTTATTTTGTTATGGCTCATTCCAAAATGCCTTCAACTGGTAACGATGCCTCGATTCTCGTTTTTTTCCAGCAAAACACCCGAAGATCAACATATTGTTAACCTTGAAACCATAGCACATGAGCTACACCGAAGCATTCATTAATGGCCATCGTGCGCGCACATCAATGGACAAATTCGAATCGCGCGCCCCTTGAAGGAGGTGAAGACAACCGGCATAAGCCACCATCGCGCCGTTATCGGTACAAAAATCTTTTTGTGGAAAATACACCTCACCCTGAACCTCAAGCATCAAGGCCCCTAGCGCTTCGCGTAACGCACGATTAGCACCAACGCCACCGGCGACAACAAGGCGTTTACTGGCCGTTTGCTTCTGCGCACGCCGACATTTTATCAATAAGGTATCCACCACAGCGGCTTGAAATGCATGGGCAATCGCAGCGCGAGTGTCATTATCTTTTAAACTATTTTGCCATACGGTTAAGACATGTGTTTTTAAGCCACTGAAACTAAAATCCAAACCTGGTCTATCCGTCATTGGACGAGGAAAGGCTGACATGAGGGGTAATGCGCCCTCTTGATAATGATCAGCAATACTTGCCAATACAGCCCCACCGGGATAAGGTAAACCCATTAATTTCGCCGTTTTGTCAAAAGCCTCACCGAGGGCATCATCCAAGGTATCGCCTAAGAGTTCGTAATGACCTAAGGCATGGGCTTCAATTAATTGGGTATGACCGCCTGAAACCAATAAAGCAAGAAAAGGAAATTCAAGCGCTGGGGTCTCGAGTTTGGCAGCCAATATATGGGCCTCTAGATGATGCACTGCCAAAGCAGGAATATTGAGGGCGAAGGCTAAACTTTTTGCAAAACAAGCCCCCGTGAGCAATGCCCCAATGAGCCCAGGTCCTGCGGTGTAAGCAATGGCATCAAACCCTGATTTTTTCATATCAGCGCGTTGCAAGACTTCATCAATTAAAGGAATAAGATATTTTACATGATCCCGGGATGCCAATTCAGGAACGACCCCCCCAAATTGCCGATGAGTCGCTATCTGTGAATAAAGCGTATGGGCCAAAAGCCCCTGTTGATCGTCATAAATAGCAACGCCCGTTTCATCACAAGAAGATTCTATACCCAATACACGCATGTTATCCCTAAGAAATGATAAAAAATAACAATTATACTTGACGATTGCCTTTAGTGGCACTAGAATTGCCCACTTGTTTTGATATAAATTTAACCAGAGGACTGTTGAATGCCTACCGTTCGCGTGAAAGAAGGCGAAAATCCTGAATATGCATTGCGTCGTTTTAAACGATCATGTGAAAAAGCCGGAATATTAACTGAGTTACGACGTCGCGAGTTTTATGAAAAACCAACGGCTGAGCGCAAGCGCAAGCAAGCGGCTGCTGTTAAACGTCATTTGAAAAAATTATCTCGTGATACATCCGCTAGACGCACTGTTAAACATCGACGTAAATAAGTATGACGATAAAAGACCAAATTAACAGTGATCTTAAAGATGCCATGCGTGCCAGAGATCAGCACAAATTAGATGCTTTGCGTCTAATTACGGCTGCTATCAAGCAAATTGAAGTGGACGAGCGCATTGACGTCGATGAAGCCAGAATGTTAGATATTCTAGTCAAACTGGCAAAACAACGTAATGAGTCCATCACGCAATTTAAGACGGCTAACCGCGATGATTTGGTTCAGCAAGAGCAATTTGAGCTGGACATTATTCATCAATATATGCCAGAACCCCTCACAGAAGCAGAAATACTGCAGTTGATTGAAACCACACTGAGCGAACTCAATGCCTCTAAAATAAGTGACATGGGAAGCGTCATGGCGCAATTAAAACCCCTGATGCAAGGCCGAGCTGATATGAGCCGAGTCAGTGCGCTTATCAAATCCAAGCTGAGTTAGCGCAACGTGCCTATTGGTTTAATTCCTCGCTCCTTTATTGATGAGTTATTAAACCGCACTGATGTCGTCGAATTTATAGACAGTTACGTGCCCTTGAAAAAACAGGGCACCAGTCACGTGGCCTGCTGTCCCTTTCACAACGAAAAAACCCCCTCATTCAACGTCATTTCAAAAAAACAGTTTTATCATTGCTTTGGTTGTGGCGCCAATGGCAATGCCATTACCTTTGCCATGAATTATTTAAATTTAAGTTTTCCTGACGCCATAGAGACCTTGGCCACACGACTAGGGATGGAGGTGCCTCGTGAAGGCAGCACGGAACAACATCAGCAAGCCTTAAATCTCTATCAATTTTTAACTAAAATATCTCAATTTTATCAACAAACATTAAAAACTGCCGGTCAACCCGCGATTGCTTATTTAAAACAACGCAATGTCAGTGGTGAAGTGGCTCACCTGTATCAACTGGGCTATGCCCCCCCTGGATGGCAAACATTAGAATCACAATTTAGAAAAAATAAAAATGAATTGATTGCAACAGGCATGCTCATTGCTAAGGAAGATGGAAAATCTTATGATCGCTATCGACAACGCATCATGTTCCCCATTCATGACCGACACGGCCGTATTATTGGCTTCGGGGGACGCGCGATTGATGCCGACCAAAAACCAAAATATCTAAACTCCCCTGAAACCCCCATCTTTCAAAAAGGACGTGAGCTGTATGGCCTGCATCAAGTCCTTCAACAACAAGATGCCCCAACAAATATTCTTGTCGTCGAGGGCTATTTAGATGTCATTGCTTTGGCCCAGCATGGAATTCTCAATGCGGTGGCAACGCTCGGCACCGCCACAAGCACTTACCATATTCAATTATTAAGCAAATATACAAAGCAACTCATATTTTGCTTTGATGGCGATGCCCCAGGCAGGAAAGCTGCTTGGCGTGCACTTGAGAGCAGTATGCCCCATTTAAATGCCGGTCTTGATGCAAGTTTTATTTTCTTACCTGAGGGTCATGATCCCGATAGTTTGGTCCGAGAAGAAGGAAAGGCGTGCTTTCTTCAACGCATGCAGTCTGCAACCCCTCTCAATCGTTTTTTTCTTGATACCTTAATGCATGGCATCGATAACAATAGTCTTGCGGGTAAAAGCCAGCTTGTGAATGCGGCCAAGCCTTATTTACTAAAAATGTCAGATGGACCTTATCAACAATTGTTAATTGATGAATTGGCACGCCTAACACGCATTGAACAGCACCGCATTCACCAATTAATTGAAGAAAAAACAACTGAAAAAGCCCCAGAAATAGGCCAAACGATCACACGTTCCCCCGTTCGAATTGCCATTGCAATCCTATTGCAACACCCAGAAACCCTTGCGACTTGCACGACACCATTGTCCTCAATTCAACTGGATGCTCAAAAGCAGCGTGTATTAAAAACCCTAATGCAACAAATAGCAGACAATCCCACCATCAACACAGCCAAGCTCATTGAATTCTGGCGTGATTCGCCACTATTTGAAGCCTTATCAAAACTTGCCACCTGGGACCACCAAGTTCCAGAAAACGTCCTTGCTAAGGAATTCGTTGATCTTGTTCTTTTTTTGGCCAAACAAAATAGAGAAAACACCATTCAACAATTAATGAAAAAAACACAACATGAAGGATTAACAGAACTTGAGCGACACAAGCTACAGGACATGCTAAAACAGCGCCATAAAACAACATGCACAGAATAAACTGGAATATTTCTAACAGCCGGTTTATAATCTAGTGTTTTTTGCACTTTTAACCCCTTCCGTGATAAGTATTTATGACTATGAACGAACAAGAACAGCAACGCTCCCAGATCACTAAAGTCATTAGTTTGGGAAAAGATCAAAACTATCTAACTTATGCTCAGATTAATGATCTATTACCCAACATTGTTGATACGGATCATTTTGACGTCATCATCAGCATGCTAGAAGGCATGAACATCAAGGTGTTTGAACAACCCCCTGGTGATGATGAAATGGCGCTGCTCGGCAATACTGAAGAAGCCCCTGAAGACGTTGAAGAAGCTGCTGCCGTATTGGCCTCTGTTGATAAAGAAACGGGTCGCACAACGGATCCTGTTCGCATGTACATGCGTGAAATGGGTACTGTAGAGCTTTTAACCCGCGAAGGGGAAATCCGCATTGCCAAGCGCATTGAGGAAGGCATTTATCAAGTATTAAGATCACTCGCAAATTACCCAGAAACCGTGCAACTCGTACTCAATGATTATGCACGTGTCCTCATTGAAGAAATGCGACTCAACGAGATTATCAGTGGATTCGCTGATGCGGAGGAAGAAGCTCCTCCAGCTAACATCGGCTCAATGCTGGAAGACGCCTCTCAAGATGACGGCACAGACACAAGTGTGGTCGCTGTTACCGATGAAGATGGTGATGATGCAGACGGTGCTATCGTCGAGGTGGATGATGGTCCTAAGCTAGAGCAAGCCAAAGTCTATTTTGAAGAACTCCAGGAATGCTTCGATAATGCCATGACATCCTTAAGGGAGCATGGTAGAACCTCTAAAAAAACCATGGAACACCTTGCCATTATGTCGGATTCTTTCCTGAAGTTAAAACTAACTTCAAGACAAGTCGATAAATTAACTCGCCATTTCCGGCAGCTGCGTAACCATATCCGTGAATTTGAACGCAACATCATGAAGCTTTGCATCGATAAGGCACGCATCCCCAGAAAACTATTCATTGATACCTTCCCAGGTCAAGAGACTGATCTCAACTGGCTGGAAACTTTAATTGCCAAGCAAGGAAAAAAACTTGAACTTGAGCGCATTGGTGAGTTCACTGAAGAAATCAAGCACTTACAAACCAGGTTGGCTGCTTTTGAACAAAAATATGGATTAACCATCAGCGAAATTAAAGACATCAACCGTCAAATGTCGATAGGTGAAGCCAAGGCACGACGCGCTAAAAAAGAAATGGTTGAAGCAAACTTACGTCTGGTTATTTCCATTGCAAAAAAATACACCAACCGCGGTTTACAATTCCTCGATTTAATTCAAGAGGGCAATATTGGCCTCATGAAAGCGGTCGATAAATTTGAGTACCGTCGGGGTTACAAATTTTCAACCTATGCAACCTGGTGGATTCGGCAGGCGATTACCCGCTCAATTGCAGATCAGGCCCGCACCATTCGTATCCCAGTGCACATGATTGAAACCATCAACAAGCTTAACCGCATTTCACGCCAAATTTTACAAGAAACAGGCCGTGAAGCAACGCCTGAAGAATTGGCTGAAAAAATGGAGTTGAGTGAAGATAAGATTCGCAAGGTTCTTAAAATTGCCAAGGAACCTATTTCGATGGAAACGCCTGTTGGTGATGATGATGACTCACACTTAGGTGATTTCATAGAAGATAACAACATTGAGTCACCGATTGATAGGGCAACTGCTGAAGGTTTACGCGAAGCAACCTTAGAAATCCTCGAAACGCTGACCCCAAGGGAAGCAAAAGTATTACGCATGCGGTTTGGTATCGAAATGAATACCGATCACACCCTTGAGGAAGTAGGTAAACAATTTGACGTCACACGAGAGCGAATTCGTCAAATTGAAGCCAAAGCCCTACGTAAACTAAGACACCCCTCACGCTCTGAAAAACTACGTAGTTTCTTAGAGGGTGATGAGGGCTAGTGCCAAAAGTGGATGAGGGCGCACCTCATCCCCACAAAAACTAAAAAATTAGTAGTGTTAACTGAAGTTAACAATTACAATACCCTTCGCAGGGCCCATAGCTCAGTTGGTTAGAGCAGCGGACTCATAATCCGTTGGTCCTAGGTTCAAGTCCTAGTGGGCCCACCAATTAAAACCTTTAAAATCAATCAGTTATGTTTGATCACCGAATTCCCTAAAAACCCCTTGCGGGACTTTTGCGGGACCTACGATCCGCACTGATCATAAAGCGATCAATTGCGGGGTATTTCCGTTGTTCTTAACTGGGCTGTGACTTGCATTACGCAATAAGGTCAGAATGACCCCACTTTTTTGTTTTTCACATACCCTGTTAGCTGCTTCAAAAAGATTTTGCAACTCAGCTGATGAGTAGTGAGTGGTGATCCGCCCTGAACGATGCCCTAAGAGATCTTGGCGATCTTCAAAGCTTACGCCAGCCGCACGCAACCTTCTGCCAAACGTATGCTTTAAATCATGCACACGCACATGCCCTAAATGAACCTGTGTTCTAGCCTTGCGCCAACCTGTTGATAAAATTCGAGCTAAGGGTTTGCTTCGAAAACTAAATACATGTGTAGCATGCTTACCCCGTTCACCATTAACAACAGCACGTGCGGCATCATTACAAACAACTAATCGCTCTTCAGCATTTTTAACCAACTCAGCTGGAATGATAAACACCAGTATGTGAGGTAACTCTGGAATTTTAATTTCCCATTCCCATCGTAACTGACATACCTCTTGATCTCGACATCCAGTATTCACAGCAAACAAAGCCATTTTCTCCAAATGTGAAGGTAACTCATTAAAGAGTATGTGTTGTTCATCCCAATTCAATGGATACGGCTTACGTAAATCATACTCCGGTAAAAATTTAATCTTAGGCGCATTAGCCAACCAAGTTAGGCCATATTCATCCATCCACTCACTAGCTGCAAGATTAAGAATGCGACGAACGACTTGTAACCCATGGTTAATCGTTCGTGTTTTTACTTTATCTTGACGCCGACTTTCAATGAACGGTTGCAATGAGCCCATATTGATAGACTCTAACGACATTTTCCCGATATATTCCACCAGAACACGTAACCTACCCGCATCTGAATCCAAACTACGTTTGTGCTGATTCTCTATCAAATATTTAGTAGCCGCCGCCATGAAAGTGCGTTTAGGTCGCACGCCATAGACGCTGGCCTGTCTCACTTCCTCAAGACGCCTGGCTAAATATTTTTCAGCTTCTTCGAGCTCGCTAGTGCCAGTGCTTTCGCAAAGTCGGCGGCCGAAGACCTTTTTGTCAATATGCCAGGCATCCCCACGTTTATAGATCCCTGGTGTTCGTTTTCGTCCCATTTTTCCATACTCCTATGATGGTTTGCCGCGGGACGACCACTACAACGCTTATAATCGTCTACCCATGCATCTAAATCAAGTCTATCGAAAGCTACTCCTTGCGAACCAATTGGAATTTCTGTCATCTTAGGTCTTACCGCATCATTAAAAAGATGACGATCCATGCCTAGATAACCTGGAGCATCCCTTAGCCGAACAAGTCTTGGTAACAACTGCACGCTACTCATGGCGCAACTCCAAAATCAATAACTGAACCGTCGGTGTACTGTTTCTAAAATTTTTAGCTTCGGTCCCATAACCATAGGAATATTTCATTTTAATCATATTGAAACAAAAGGAGTATATATTGAAACATAATGTGTAGTAGATTTCAAACAAATAACTATCCATTGTTTTAATGCATTGTAAGAGGTGAACGGCTCAAATTAAAAAGATCAAAAATAACCCAACTAAATGATTCCTCTTCCAGTATTTCCACTGTAGAATGCCATCTTATAAAACAGAGATTACAAACAAGTACCAGAGCGCAGTTATTTTAACAAATGCGACCGTGAAGAAATGGCATCTAATTGAATTTATTCAATAAAGAGAAAAAGTGATAACAGGATGTGGATTTACAGTATATGACTACTGATTATTTTAAAAAAAATTTCGATGCCCTCAATTATGCAAGATCAATGGTTCCCGCTATGAACATACTAGCTGAACCCCTATTTTCAAATACGTTGATTTCCAACTTCAGCTATTTGAAATTCCATCAAGATGGCTCTGTGATCAATTTAACCACTGATATAAATTGGATTGATTATAGATTCACTGAAAACATTAAATATAAAATTCTATTTGAATCTGACCTACAAAATATTACGCTTGATAAACCATATATGTATTTGTGGCCAAATGAAGTTAACAACAAGCTACTCGGTGCTCTGCATAATTATGGAATTTGGAATGGGTGTAATATATACATACCCAGTATGAATCAAATTGAAGTATTCTCCTTTGCCTCAACTGTAGAAAACACAAACATCCAGAGCTTTTATGCCAATAATTTTAATTTATTAAATAGTTACATTGTTTATTTTAGAGAAAAAATAGCAACCTTGATTGGGGAAGAGAAGCAGCCTAGCAAAATAATCACAGACATTACTTTTCCTGTACTGAAATCTTGTAAAATTGCCCAGGCTAATGAGAATCTTTCTAATTGGATTAACGAAAAGCCTGGGAAAGTACATCTTGATCAAAATGTGTATCTAACATTTAAAGAAATTGAATGTTACCACTACCTAAGTCAAGGATATTCACTAAAAAGCATTGCAAATAAACTTGGAATATCGCCAAGGACCGTCGAGACCCATATAAATAATGTAAAATTAAAGACCAATTGCCAGAGCAAGGATGTTCTATTGAAATACTTAAATAGTAAAAAATGGATTTTCGACTCACTATTTAATCAATAAAACTGAAATTTAGTATAAGGTGGGAACGATAAGACATGAACGATCAACTGAATTTCGAAGAGATCACTCTAAACAAAGAGGTCTTTAAAGAGAAACCCCAGGTTGTACTCTTCTCTGGTGGTCGGGACAGCACATTGACAGCCGCATTATTAATGATGAGAAAAATACCCGTTTGCTTATTGTCCGCTGATAGCGGCGCATCTATTCATCGTGAGGTATCTAAATATAGAATCGACGAGTTAGTAAAAAAATTCGGTCGTGATTTAGTTATAGATTATAAGACATTAGATGTTTCAGGTACATTCAGAAGTATTGCCCTTGAAAATATTGAGAGCGATATTTTATCTGATAAGAAAAATCTGGTTGTTGTTGGAGAAATGCTCGCCATTATGGCCCATACAGCTGATTTTTGCCTGAGAAACAACTATCAGACCATCAATTGCGGATATACAAAATATCAAGAGGACTTCCCTGAACAAAGAGAATCTTCAATCGGTTTTTTTGAAAAACTGTTAAGAAAATACAAGATAGAACTGCAATGCCCAATCTATGAAGAAGCCACCACAATTGAATACGTCAAATACAAATTGATGCAAGTTGGTTTAAGCAATAAGCCATTAGAGGGTTCTACGTTATTTACCTCATTTCCCGAAAAAAATTGTACCTAGGTTTTTCCCGGAAGTTCAATATTCAAACATTTCAAAATTTCACGCTGTGGCTTCGTCACCTCGGTAAGGATGTTCCCATATTTGCCTGAGTACTTAATTTTCGTCAACGTATTCATTTCT
>CANJHO010000024.1 GCA_947474165.1 Legionellaceae bacterium | reverse complement strand
TCCGTCATTGCGAGTGAAACGAAGCAACCCAGGAGCTCAAAGTGAGCAACTATAAGACATGAAATCGCTCTCTTCGAACCTCTGGGTTGCTTCGTTTCACTCGCAATGACGGAATTTAAATCATTTTAAAAAATGGCTAAAGTCGAGTATTTAGCTCATTTAACGGCAGTTGCTTAAATGCTTCATACTCCAGCTCATTAAACTCAGCCAATTGAGCCAACTTAGGCTTATCGCGCAGATAAAGCCGGCCTGATGCGATGGCCAAGGTGAGGCCTATGGCCACTGCAGCCACGCCGAGGCCCATGGGTAAAAAAACAAATGAGGCAACAATCAAGGGAGGAACAAGCAATTTAATGAACATCTCATGGAACAATCCCAACTTTTGAAAGCTGAGCAGTTCGGCTTGATAATCAATCATGGCGTGTGCTTGCTTTAGATCCAGATATAATAATTTTTTTAAGTCAGGATCCTTTTCCTTTCTAAAAGCCTCTAACAAGCCATCAACGGCTGTTTTAGCCATAAACCCGGTCTTTTTAGATTTTTGTATATCAAGCACCCCGCCCATTGCATCATTCATGAGTGATGATAAGAAACATAGCGCCGTGCCAGTGATACTCAATATTAAGGCAGCTTCGGCGGTGATGAGGGCTGGTGGCAGTAAAAAAGAACAAAGAATAGTGAAGGCCAGTACCAAAGCAACAGCATAGCTGAGATCTTTGATCAATCCATAGGTTTTATATTGCCATTCAAGCTGACAATGCACTTCAGCCGCCTCAAGTGTTTTTAACTGCAAGCCTAATTTTTTTCTATCATCTAAAGTCCAGGCCATCCGAATTTGACGGTTCAATTGGCTGATGTCACGCTCATACCGTTTTAATTCAGCCTCGTGTTGTTTGCTGGCTTCTTTGTATTGAAAATAGCCTAAGACGGCATCCATGAGCAATAGTCCCGTGGTGGCCACATTGCCATAATAGCCCATCGTGCCTTGACCCACTAACCAAAAAAAACAGGCCATATTGCCAAGGCCCCAAACAAAGTCATTGAGGATGGAGTATTTTCTTAAATACGCATGTGCTTTAAATCGTTCCCACGCGGTCAGTTCAAGCTCACCCTCACTCATCCACCAAGCGCCTCGAATGGTGTGTTTTGCCACCATCAAGATCTCAAGGGATGCATTGCTAAGGTACAAGGCAAAGCTCATGAAGCCTGTCAGGGGTGAAATAGAAGATAATGCAAGCTGTGCCTCTTGCTTATGGGTATAGTAATCTGACAATAAGCTTATCCAGGTCTGAATCCAACTGCCGGCCCAAACCCAATACAGTCTAGGCGAGTTGATGGCTCGACGGCTATCTTTAACCCAAACTGTCGCCCCTTCGCCGGCCCATGCTTTCACAGCTTCTGATGAGCCTGTGCTGATTGCATCGATTCCCTTTGCTATCAAGGATGCGGGGACTAGTCCTAAATACGCAAGGTATTGTTTTGAATCATCTGTGGCCATCAATACATGCTGTCTTTCTGGGGTTTTAGCGGCCTTGGCCTCTCGTAACTGATGAATGAGTTGAGCGCATCGTTTAATGTGTTCACCTAGGGCACGTCTTTCTTGGCGTCGACTTTCAGCGGCATCCAAGTTCAATTCAGCTGCCAGTTGATATTGGGCTGATAGGATATAAAAAGCATATAATAGATCGTGCTCTAAGGTTTCAATTTGTGGTTTCGTCAGAAATTGAAATGTAGCCGGGTTGGTTTTTTCTAGTTTGTTGCTATAAAATGCAAAAGAAACGGGTAATAAGTGTCGGCCTTTGAAAAGTTCTTTCGTGCTTATTGCTTGATTAATAGGCTTTTTATGCGTCAGCCGCCATTGACTGGCTTTTTCATAGGTTTCATCAAACAATTGGCACACCGTCGCCTGTTCAGCAGGGTCAAGGGCGCTAAATGAAGTGCTTTCTAAAATACTATCCACCGACATGGCCTTTCCTTTATTTGGTACATTGATTCAGTTGTCGTATTCATTGACAGCTTGGTCAAAAATATCAATATGCGCTATTTTATAACATATAATTGATTTATAAAACAAGTGCCAGGCGGAATCTTTACACAATTGATAGTATTTTTTACATAAACTTAAGGGTGTGCAAGCTTTACTCCGTTCGGTATTTTTGGGGCGAGTTGCTGATGAGTATGAAGGGCTCTGTCAGGAGGACAGGGGGTGTGAAAACAGATGATTTGATGAGAGTAACTGAGCGCGTCCTATGCCGGGCTCAGTTCCAATGTGGTTTGACGTTGATAAATGTCATCAAACCGGGTGATGTCATCTTCACCGAGGTAGCTGCCACTTTGAACCTCGATGACATACAGCGGTTCACTGCCTGGGTTACTGAGTCGATGGCGGGTTTTTTCTGGAATATAGGTGGATTGATTCGAGGTTAAACGCATGATTTTATCATGATTGACGACCTCAGCAACGCCTGCCACAACAACCCAATGCTCCGCTCGATGCTGGTGCATTTGTAATGACAATTTAGCGCCGGGCTTCACCATTAACCGTTTGACCTTAAACGTAGGCCCCTCAGCCAACACCTCATAATAACCCCAAGGGCGCGCCGCGCGTTGGTGTTCGTTGGCTAAATTGGCATGCTCAGTGCCAAGGGCTGCTACAATTTCTTTCACTTGTTGAGAATAGCGTTTATCAGCGACCAATACGGCATCTGCCGTGACGACAATGATTTGATCCTGAATGCCTAAGGTGGTAACCAGGATGTCCTCACTCGAGATGAAGCAATCATGGCTATCTTTAACAATCACCTTGCCATGCAAGGCATTGCCATTGTCATCCAATTGATTCGCCTCAGCAACGGAGGTCCAGCAACCCAAATCACTCCACGGCATGTGTACAGGAATCACAGCGACCTGACTTGTTTTTTCCATGACGGCATAATCGATGGAGTCATTTCGACATAATCCAAAGGCATTTGCTTCGAGGCGCAGGTAATCATGGTGATGATAGGCCTTGGTAACAGCCTCCACAGTGTGCTCATAAATATCGGGTGCGTGTTGTTCTAAGGCATCCAGAAAAGTGCCCACACGACCCACAAACATGCCGCTATTCCAATAATAATGACCCTGCTGAATGAAGGCTTCTGCCGTTGCTGCGTCGGGTTTTTCACGAAAACCACTCACGGCCAACACATTGCCGCCGAGAGATGCTGTGGCTTCAATATAACCATACCCGGTTTTGGGGCTGGTCGGCTGAATGCCAAAGGTGACTAATGCAGGCTCTGTTGCAGCAAATTTAGCCCCCTCCATCATTGCAGCAAGCCATGCTTCATTGTCCGCAATCCAATGATCAGAGGGTAGAATGAACATGATGGCCTCACGACCGGCGATGGCATTGATATAGTGTGCAGCACTGGCAATGGCAGGGGCTGTGTTGCGTGCACAAGGCTCTAGTAAATAGGTCATTTTTCCGCTGTAAGCTTGCAATTGTTCTTGGCAGAGAAAATAATGCGCCTCATTACTGACGACCAACGGGGTGGCGTTCGGGAGCGTGAGCGCGCGCGCTACGGTTTGCTGCAATAGGGAGGTTTCGCCCTGCAGACGCAAAAATTGCTTGGGAAAATTCTTCCGAGATAAGGGCCAAAGCCTTGTACCTGATCCGCCCGCGAGCACTACAGGAAAAAATTGAGTCATTTTGGCACCCTTTCCAATGGCATAATGGGGCAGCATTCTAACAGGTGTTACGCCGATATTCTACTCACCCAGGGTTTAGCCATCACGCCCCAAAACATGAGAAAAATTTACATTATTGTTACAATAGAATGCATACTTTTGTTTCACTTTTTCAGGCTTTGATGCTACTATGCCGGTGAAATTTAACCTTGGAGTAAAAACAATGGCCAATCCATTTAAAAAACACCCTAAAAAATCATGGGCTGCTGTTGCAGTGCTTGGTACTGCTGCTGCTGTCATAGCCGCGCCTTATGCAATGGCTGCTGTAGCCACTTCCACTGTGGCTTATTACACTGCCGCAGCTGTTGTGACGGCTGTCGCATTATTCTCTGTTGTTAAACTGGCGAGCTTGATTAAATCTTGGTTTTCACCTTCCAGCAAAACTGCTAAGAAAGAAGGTTTGATTCTAGGTGACAGGAGTGCAGATCCTCAGCAAGAGGAATCGTTTGATGCTTCGAAAATCAGTATGCCTACAAAAACCTTAGGCGGTCGCACACCAGAGGCACCCTCCACCATGGCAAAAATATCTGCGGATGCAGCTGCAACACGACATAGTAAAGACAATGCATCAGTACTAGCAGCAGCAGAAGATGATCACACTTCGACTCATGAAGAACAGGCTGCGGATTTCAACCCCTCTTCTACAAGTCTATAAGATATTTGATATGATTTTATCAAAACGCGGCTCAGGCCGCGTTTTTTATTTCCAATATATTTTACTCACCCCAAGGCCGCAATAAACCACTATCCAAATCAAACAACGCCAACACCCGCGCCACACTATCATTCACCAAATCCATGATGGTTTTCGGTTGGTGATAAAAAGCAGGGACCGGGGGACAGATGAGGCCACCCATTTGTGTAATGGCCACCATGTTTTGCAAATGAGCCAGATTCAAAGGGGATTCGCGAGGCATCAACACCAAACGACGGCGTTCTTTTAAGACCACATCGGCTGCACGGGTTAATAAATTACCCCCAATGCCATGCGCAATTTCACCCAAACTTTTCATTGAACAGGGGGCGATGATCATGCCCAACGTCTTGAACGAACCGCTCGCAATAGGGGCTGCAATATCGCTACAACGATGGTATACATCAGCCAATGATTTAAGTTCATCAACACTTAGGGTGGTTTCATAAGCCCGCGTTAATTGGCCAGCTTTGCTGATCACCAAATGGGTTTCCACGGGCATGGGTTTTAAGACCTGCAAGAGCCTGATGGCATAAATAATGCCTGAAGCACCGCTAATGCCAATGATGAGACGGGGATTATTCATAGGGTACATCCTCTGGTTGGTCCAACAATCGTGTTAATTCCTTTGTTGGGCCAAGGCCCAACCTACAAATATCCTTGAGGAATCAGTGCAGTAATTTATTGCAGTAGATTCAACTGCTTTTTCTAGGATTATACAGTAATTGGCGTGCAATTCGGTTATAATTTGACTTTTTTATGGATAGGTCATTATGACAGTTTCTCGAAAAATGCTGGTTACCAGCGCCCTGCCTTATGCCAATGGTCACCTCCATTTAGGGCACATGGTGGAGCATATTCAAACTGATATTTGGGTGCGAGCCCATAAAATGCAAGGCTTTGATTGTATCAGCATTTGCGGGGATGATGCCCATGGCACGCCTATTATGTTAAAAGCAGAGCAACTGGGCATTACGCCTGAGGCTTTAACCCAAGCAATGCAACAAAGCCACGAGCAGGATTTTGCAGCCTTTCATATTGATTATGACTGCTATCACACCACGCACTCCGCTGAAAACAAAGCCCTGTCATCAGCCATTTATAAAGCATTACAAGCACGAGGCGACATCGTCACTAAAACCATCTCACAAGCCTATGATCCCATCAAAAATATGTTTTTACCGGATCGCTACGTCAAAGGCACTTGCCCCAAATGCCACGCGCTTGATCAATACGGCGATAGCTGTGAAGCTTGTGGTGCAACCTATGCCCCCACTGAATTGATTGATGCGGTCTCTGCCATTTCAGGGGTAAAACCCATAGAAAAAGAATCAGAGCATTATTTTTTTGATTTGCCACGGTATGAAGGTTTACTCAAAGAATGGACTCGCAAAGGGCATTTACAAATAGAGGTGGCCAATAAACTCGATGAATGGTTCACCGCCGGCCTAAAACAATGGGATATTTCACGCGACGCCCCTTATTTTGGCTTTCCAATTCCTGGCACCACCGATAAATATTTTTATGTTTGGTTAGATGCTCCCATTGGTTACATGGCAAGCTTCAAGAAATATTGTGATGAGCACGGGGCCAATTTCGAAGAATACTGGGATAAAGACGCCACCACAGAACTCTATCATTTTGTAGGCAAAGACATTGTATATTTTCACGCGCTATTTTGGCCCGCCATTCTTGCCGGCAGCAATCATCGCCTCCCAACGGCCATCTATACTCACGGATTTTTAACCGTTGATGGCCAAAAAATGTCAAAATCTCGCGGCACATTTATCGAAGCGCGTGCCTACCTTCAGCATTTAAACCCGGAGTATTTACGCTATTATTTTGCAGCCAAATCAAATGGCCGTGTGGATGATCTCGATTTGAATTTTGAAGATTTTACCCAACGCATCAACTCAGATTTGGTGGGAAAAATTGTGAACATCGCGAGCCGTTGTGCAGGATTTATCAATAAACGCTTTGACAATCAATTGGCCCCTACGTTGTGCAACCCTGAACTTTATCAAGCCCTGCTAGACATAGGGCCTAAGGTAATTGAGGCCTACATCCAACGGGATTATGCCCGCGCTTTACGTCAAATCATGGAAGCCGCAGACAAGGTGAATCAATATATCGATGCACAAAAGCCTTGGTTACTCGCCAAAGAGCCTGATCGATTGGCAGATGTGCAGGCTATCTGCAGCATGGGTTTGAATTTATTTCGGGTGCTCATCACCTATCTAAAACCTGTGCTGCCACAAATGGCGCTGGATTCCGAACAATTTTTAAATTGCGACCCCTTGGTTTGGGATAGCATTGATGCGCCTTTGTTAAATCATACCATTCGCTCCTTTGTGCCCCTCATGGTGCGGGTTGAAAAGGAAAAAATTGAGGCGCTGCGAAGCGCAGGCCAGGTTTAAGGTCATGGTTTCGGTGAAGGACATTGACGCGTTATTACCCCAAACCCAATGTGAGGAATGTGGCTTCCCAGGTTGTCTTCCTTATGCAGAAGCTTTGGTTCTTGGGCTCGCCCCGATTGATCGCTGTCCGCCTGGGGGTGTCAATACCCTTAAAGCCCTAGGCGAGCACTTAGGCGTTGATCCCACGCCCTATTTAGCCTCAATGGAATCACGAACGCGCCCACCGAGTCTTGCGGTGATTCGGGAAGAGGAATGCATCGGTTGCACCAAATGCATTCAAGCGTGTCCGGTGGATGCCATCATCGGCAGTGGCAAATTGATGCACAGTGTGCTCAACCATGAGTGCACGGGGTGTGGCCTTTGTGTGGAGCCCTGTCCTGTGGATTGCATTGACATGGTGACACTACCCAGTGTGGTTTATTCACCAAAGCTGGCACGCCAACGGTTTAATGATCGCAGCGTTCGTTTATTGCGTAAAGAACAAGACCTTCAATTAACCTATCGCGAAAAGCGTCGGTTAAGCACGCCGAGCCCTGATCAACAGGATGATAAACTGGCAAAGCAAGATTATATTTTACAAGCATTGGCACGACAGCAGGCGAAGAAGTCCCATGAATAAACAAAAACGACGCACTATTTTTGAGCGCCTTAGGTCACAAAACCCACACCCAACCACTGAATTGCTTTACCATTCTAATTTTGAGTTATTGGTTGCCGTGATTTTATCGGCACAAGCAACGGATGTCAGTGTCAACAAAGCAACCGCCAAATTATACCCCATTGCCAATACCCCCCAAACGATTCTCGCGCTGGGTGAGGCCACTTTAAAGCACCATATTAAATCGATCGGCCTATTTAATACCAAAGCGGCCAACCTCATCAAAACCTGTCAAATTCTAGTTGAACAATACCAAGGCGAGATACCCAGCACGCGAGAGGGCTTAGAGGCCTTGCCTGGCGTGGGACGAAAAACAGCCAATGTCATCCTCAACACAGCCTTCGGCCATTCCACCATCGCCGTAGACACCCACATCTTTAGAGTAGCAAACCGCACGGGCCTTGCCCTTGGGAAAACCCCCTTGGCCGTTGAACAAGGCTTAATGAAACACATCGACAAAGAATTTTTACACGATGCCCATCATTGGCTGGTTTTATTAGGCCGTTATGTTTGCGTTGCCAAAAAACCCCATTGCCCTGAGTGTGTTATCAAAGATTTGTGTGAGTATCGAAATAAAACGCATTGAAATTCAGGCCTAGTGCCTCATCAACATTGAATCCTCGGGTTGGCATCCTAGCTTGCATCCATCTTTAAACGATTTTATTAGGCAAAAATGCTCAGATTAGCGGTGCTAGTCCTGCGCTTTTTGCCTAATAAAATCGTTTAAATCTGAACGCAATCTAAGCGCCAACCCGAGAATTCAATGTTGATGAGGCACTAGGACTTCAACAGTTTTCGTAGATTAGCGCTAGAGATATCATTGATATGCCGGAAGGCAGGGGCAATTCGATCAATCTGTTCCGGTAGGACGCCAAATTTTTCAAAATGCACTTTCCATTCGCGAACAGTTTGCCAGATGTGGTCAATGATGCTTAATGCGTCAGCGCTCAGTAATCCGAATCGTTCTTTGGCTGCATAAGCATTGTCTAGATCGGCAAGTCGGCCTTTGGGTCCGAGGCCTAAATGCAAGAACCTTTCGCTGGCTAATGAGGCTCTGGGCATCACGTCATAGAGGGGGCTTAGGCACCAGCCACGGGATGCCATGTCCCATAAAAACGCATGGTTTCGGAGGTGATCGTCATCATTGCTGACCATGATATTGAAAATCATGCGGGCATAAAGCTCTTCGATATCGTCTTTGATGAATGCTGTCGCACCATAGCGGCGTATGGCGCTCACAATGTCCATGTAGCTTTTGGTCGGTGAGTCCAATTCATCACAAGCCAGCAGTGTAAGGGCGCTGACCATATGGTGCCGAATTTCGATAGGTTTATTCGCACTTATTTTCGAAGCTGTCCAGCTTCGGTCGAATCGGCGGATTAGCAATACGTTTTTGTTTTTAACACGGATTAGTTTAGTTTCTGGAATTTTCAGACCAGCCAGTCCTGCCAATTGCAAGGTGGCTTGTTCGATCATTGGTACATCTATTAAATGATCATTGTGGCTGGAAAATTTGGCCAACCACAAGACTTGATCGTCATCGCGAATGCTGACTTTGGGCCGCATGCCGCCTAAACCACTGCCTGTCACGAATATTTCGGCGAGCCTTTCTGGAATATTGAGTCCCGACTCAATACGTTCTGCTGCCTCCATGAGATAATTCAGAGAATGAATAGATCCTTGTACAATATTGGCGGGCGATGTTAATGAGTGACGTACATCGAGCGCCCCTACCCGTTCACTGCCTGCTTCAATGAGATAGGTGGATTCAGGAAGGCTGTTAGCCGGGACTTGATGCCGCGATTCGATGACTCGGCGCCCCCACGCGTCTGGTGTTGCATCTCGAATCCCACCAAAAAAAACCAACCCATTGGGGGGGACGAGTAGTTTGCCACGCACGAGACTTTTATCTTGCAGGCTTAATCCGACGGGATCAATTTCGATTGTATTGGGGCGCTCAATGTAACGCTGTCCATAGGCAAAGGCCGATGCCGTTAATTGATTCGCTTGCTCAATTAGATCAAGAATTCCAGCAGGCACAAATTCGCCATCCAAATGCGCGAATACATAGAAAGATAGACTCGATGAAAGGGCCATCAAAAATCCAATTTTTTGAGTTCAGTGGCAGTAAGCCCGCGCACACGCTGACCACGCAAGCGTTCATCTAGCGCAATAAGGGATGGATCATCATGAGACAGTAGTTTAAGTAAAGTTATTCCTGGCGCAATGGCATTGAGGTAGCGAACAATGATACCTAAAGCAACCCCAGGGTCGCCGTGCTCTATGCGCTGAGCAGTTGCACGTGAAATGCCGGCCCGTAGCGCCGCCTCAGATTGCTTTATTCGGTGTGCGTGACGCAAGTGTATTAGCGCCTCACTTAATTGAGTCATTTGTGACACTAAATGGGGGGGTAGCGCAGCAGATTGGTTTATACGCATGACTCTTAAATAACCCCCAATGTGGTTTATGGAATGGTTTAAGCGTTAATTTATCCCGTTGACATGATCCTGTCAAGATATTTTTTGATTCATAAAAAAGGCTTTATGTTTGTTAAGGACTATTTTATGAGTCTTTTCTGTCAAAACGATAAGCGTTGCTATTTTTTGAAATGAGATTGTGCCACTACCGCTAGAAGATCTTGGTTTTTCGGTATCGCTTTTTGAGTACAGTGCGAGTATCTTATCACGATACGTTTTCTACCTAATTTAAACGATAAGATCTTAATCATGGAATCCAGTTTTGGTGTGGTTGAACGCAAGGTTGCGATCATAGGCCTTGGGTATGTGGGCTTACCCTTGGCGGTTGAGTTTGGCAAAATAAGGCCTTTGATGGCTTTTGATAGGAATGCCAACCGAATCGATGAATTGAAGCGGGCGTATGATTCAACGCTCGAGGTGACTTCAGCTGAAATGCAAGCAGCAAAACTCATCTCTTTTACAAACAAGCTGTCTGACATTGCCTTTTGCGATACGTTTATTATTACCGTCCCTACACCGATTGATCAATCTAAACGCCCTGATTTTAGCTTCTTGATTCGGGCAAGCGAAATGGTGGGTAGTCTGCTTAAACAAAATGATATTGTTATTTATGAATCCACTGTATACCCTGGTGCGATTGAAGAAATATGTGTACCAACATTGGAAAAAAGTGCTTGTTTGCAATTTAACCAGGATTTTTTCGTCGGTTATAGTCCTGAACGGATTAACCCAGGTGATAAAGCGCATCGATTAACAACCATTAAGAAAATCACCTCAGGCTCAACCCCAGATGTTGCGACGCTCGTTGATGCCCTGTATCAACAAATTATCACGGCGGGAACGCATAAGGTTTCAAGTATTCGCGTAGCAGAGGCGGCCAAAGTCATTGAGAATACCCAGCGTGATCTCAATATTGCCTTGATCAATGAGTTGGCCATCATTTGTAATCAACTGAAACTCGATACCGAAGAGGTCCTTAAAGCGGCTGAAACAAAATGGAATTTTTTATCGTTTCGTCCAGGTCTTGTTGGCGGGCATTGTATTGGTGTTGACCCCTATTATTTAACCCACAAAGCAGAAGCAATCGGTTATCATCCCGAAATTATTTTAGCAGGCCGTCGCTTGAATGACCGAATGGGCGCTTATGTTGTCTCCCAATTGGTCAAACGTATGCTGACAGAACGGATTCATGTTGATGGCGCACGCGTGTTGATTTTAGGACTGACCTTTAAAGAAAATTGTCCTGATCTTCGCAATACCCGGGTGATTGATATTATTGCTGAATTGCAACGCTTTAATGCGAGGGTTGATGTCTTTGATCCATGGGTGAGTCCTCTGGCTGCGGAAAAAGAATATGGTATTACGATGTTCACACACCCGGAAAGGGATGCTTATGATGCCATCATCTTGGCTGTAGCACACCACCAATTCAAAGCAATGGGGGTGGATGCGATACGTGCCTTTGGAAAAAAGAGTCACATTCTCTATGATTTGAAATATATATTCCCTCAGGATGCCAGTGATCTTCGATTATAAAATAGGTATAGAACATGCTATCACGATTTGAACAATGCTTAATCACCCTACAACAAGCGCCCCAACGTTGGTTAATTACCGGGGTTGCCGGGTTCATTGGATCAAATCTCTTAGAATTTTTATTAGTAAATAATCAAATGGTTATTGGATTGGATAATTTTGAAACTGGCTTTCAATCTAATTTGGATGATGCGCAAGCCAAGGTCAGCGCGCGTCAATGGTCAAATTTTTTTTTTATGAAGGATGATATCCGATCTTTAGACACTTGCCATGCTGCTTGTGAAGGCACAGACCATGTGCTTCATCACGCAGCCCTAGGTTCTATTCCGCGATCGATCAATGATCCTATCGCCACTAATGCAGCCAATATCACAGGCTTTTTGAATATGCTGGTTGCAGCCCGTGATGCAGCCGTTAAAAGTTTTACCTATGCTGCGTCCAGTTCTACGTATGGGGATCACCCAGTTCAACTTAAAATTGAAGAGCGCATCGGTAAGCCTGTGTCATCTTATGCGGTGACTAAATACGTGAATGAATTGTATGCGGATGTTTTTGCCAAAACTTATCAGTTTAATTCAATTGGGCTTCGCTACTTCAATGTGTTCGGTCAACGACAAAATCGCCAGGGTGCTTATGCGGCCGTCATCCCGACATGGATATCTGCGATGATTCAAAATGAGGACATTTATATTCATGGTGATGGTGAAACCAGTCGTGATTTTTGCTTTATAGACAATGTTATTCAAGCGAATATTTTAGCAGCAACGGCTGACCTGGGTTCCAAAAATCAAATTTATAATATTGCGCTGAATGAGAACACGAGCTTAAATCAACTCTTTAATTGTCTCAAAGCATCGCTTGCAGCCCATGGCATCGCTTACGTTAAAGAACCGCTCTACCGCAATTTTCGGCCAGGTGATATCAAGCACTCACAAGCCCAAATTACCAAAGCGATTCATTATTTAGGGTATGAACCACAATTTAAAATTAAAACAGGGCTTGAAAAAACCATTGAGTGGTATGTTGGACAGATGACATGAACATCGTACATCTTATCAATGGACTTGGTTTAGGCGGCACTGAAACGGCTTTGTATCGCTTACTTTGTAGTATGAATCATCAAACCAATGACACCTTTACCGTTATTGTTCTGGGTGGAGCAGGATATTATTCTACAAAAATAGAAGCCCTTGGTATCCCCATTTATTATCTTGAGATCAACAAAAAACAGCTTATTAAAAAATTTTATCACCTTGTTTTATTAATAAAAAAAATCAACCCGGATGTCCTTCAAACCTGGCTTTACCATGCTGATCTGCTCGGTGGGCTCAGTGGAAAATTAGGGGGGGTTAGAAAAATAATATGGAGTATCCGATGTGAAGGGGTTGGGCTTAAAAAAACAACCTTAGGCCTTAAACACGTTTGTGCTTGGCTTTCGTGGTTTATCCCCGATTTTATTATGGTAAATTCTAACAAAGCGGCAGACCATCATGCTCGGGCAGGTTATAACAGAAAAAAAATGCGGGTGATTTTTAACGGTTTTGATTCAAGTTATTTTTCACCGAATAGAAAAAAAATGATCGACCAACATGATCTACCAAAAGATGCCTTCTTGATTGGTAATTTAGCCCGTTTTCACAAAGACAAAGGGTATCTAAATTTGATTGGTTCTATTGATGCCATCTGTGAACGCTACCCCAAGGTCTATTTCATCCTGTGTGGCGAGGGGTGTCATGATAAAAACACAGCGCTTAACACGATGATTGCAACCTTAAGGCATTCAGAAAATGTTATTTTAATCGATGGCGTTGACGATACAGCAAGTTACCTGAACAATCTTGATATTTTTGTATTAACATCAATCACAGAAAGCTTCCCTAATAGTTTGGCGGAAGCCATGTTGTGTGAGCTACCCTGCATTGCCACAGCGGTTGGGGAGTCTCGACAAATATTGGGTGATACGGGCTTACTGGTCCCGCGAGATGATACAAAAGCATTCACTGAGGCTTGTTTTTCCATGCTTCAAAAGAGTCCCAATGAAAGAAAGCAGCTGGGTTTTTCAGCAAGAAATCGCATCAAAGCGCGCTATTCCTTAATGCATCATCAAAGCAAAATTTATGAGCTATATAAGGGAGACAACACCCCGTGTGTGGATTAACAGGCTTTCTAACGGCAGCGTCTAGCGCTGATCCCACAGCAATCATTTCTGCTATGACGAGCCGGCTTATCCACCGTGGGCCTGATGATGGGGGCATTTGGCTGCATCAAGACGATGGGATAGCCCTGGGCCATCGTCGATTGGCGATCATTGATTTGTCCTCATCAGGCCATCAACCGATGCACTCTCATGATGGGCGTTATGTGATTGCTTATAATGGTGAAATATATAATTTTCTCGCCTTAAAAAAACAATTAAAGCATCACCATTTTTTAGGGCATTCTGACACAGAAGTGATTCTTGCATTGATCACAGAACATGGATTTGAATCCACGCTTAACTTATTATCAGGCATGTTTGCCCTTGCTGTATGGGATAAAAAAGAAAAAACGCTCTATCTAGCGCGCGACAGAGTCGGTGAAAAACCCCTGTATTATGGGACAGTTAATGATGCTTTCGTCTTTGGGTCAGAACTAAAAGCCCTTTGCCGATATCCGGGCTTTCAACCATCAATTGATCGATCTAATTTAGCGCTTTTTTTTCAATATGGTTATATCCCAGCACCTCATTCTATTTATAAAGGGATTTATAAATTAATGCCAGGAACCTACCTTAGCATTACAAAATCCACCATAGAGCCGCTGAAAAAGCCCACAACCTATTGGTCAGCCACACACGCGGCTGAAAAAGGCCTGGCCAACCCGCTGAAATTAACCGATAAAGACGCCATCCAACAGACCGATACGATGCTCAAGACGATTGTTCGAGGCCGCATGATATCGGATGTACCTGTGGGCGCATTGCTTTCCGGAGGCATTGATTCATCACTCATTACTGCACTGATGCAAGTCGATAATGATAAGCCCATTAGAACCTTTACGCTAGGTTTTGATACCAGCACTTATAATGAAGCCCCTTATGCCAAGGCTATCGCAAGCCATCTTAAAACAGAACACACTGAATTCTACCTGGATGCCCATCAAGCCTTATCGATAATCCCACGTTTGCCTGAAATATATGATGAACCTTTTGCTGATGCTTCAGCCATCCCTACGTTTTTGCTGTCTCAACTAACAAAACAACAAGTGAGTGTTTGTTTATCAGGCGATGGGGGAGACGAACTCTTTGGTGGCTATAACCGCTATCTGATGGGACAAGCACTTTGGAAAAAAATGGCATTAATGCCTTATCCGATTCGGCTGATGATAAGGCGCTTACTGTTATCGATTTCACCAACACAGTGGCATCAATTATTAAGGTTTACACAGATTCCAATGGTGGGTGATAAGGTCCATAAATTTGCTATTGCGGCGGGTAGCAAATCCCCCGACTTACTCTATCAATCCCTCATTTCACAATGGCATGATCCCCATCAGCTCATCAGATACGACACGGAGTCCCCCTCAAGCACGTCTATTCTATTACATCAATTAGAGGGAATGGATTTTATAGAAAAAATGATGATAACCGACACGCTGACCTATTTGCCGGATGACATCTTAGTCAAAGTGGACAGGGCCAGCATGGCAGTCGGTTTAGAAAACAGAGCCCCTTATTTGGACCACCAATTGATAGAATGGATATGGACGCTACCGATGCACATGAAAATCCGCAACCGATCCACAAAATGGCTACTGCGACAAATATTATCGAAGCACCTTCCCCCCCACTTGTTCGAAAGACCAAAAATGGGATTTTCAGTGCCATTGGATGCGTGGTTAAGGGGGCCTTTAAGGGAATGGGCAGACAATCTGCTCGATAAAAAACGGATTGAACAACAGGGTTTTTTAAGGGCTGAGCCGATTTTAGAAAAATGGCAAGAGCATTTATCTGGGAAGCGAAACTGGCAGTATTTGCTGTGGACGGTGTTGATGTTTCAGGCCTGGGTGGAGAGATAGGAAACCTCCAGGGTAAAGTAGCAATTTCCGTCATATTAGGATGTTTTATATAGAAGGTCAAAACCAGTATGTGCTATCATTATACACATACATTGAAAATGTTTATACGTACGAAGCGCCAGTCGAGGAGTTCGCTCGCATCGCTGGCGAAGAGATTTCAGCTCAAGCGACGGAGGATATTATGACAATTGCTGAACAAATGAGACATAGGGGTATTGAGCAAGGTATTGAGCAAGGTATTGAGCAAGGTATTGAGCAGGGTATTGAACAAGGTATCAAGTAGGGCAAAATGATAATCGCACAGCGGATGCTCGAAGAAGGCTCCAATCCTGCTTTTATTATGAAAGTAACAGGGTTGCCACTAAAGACGGTCATGACTCTTCAAAAGAAAGCCTAAATATTCTCGAAAAGAATACCGGGGCATTAAACTGACGACAGCTCTTCTGGATAAATCATGGCTTCCTTTTCGAATTTCCAATGCTGAACTGCCAGATGCCATGATGCCCAGGTTGGGGCAGGTGTCAAATATGCTTTTTAGCCCTTTGGACCAATGTAAATATAAGTCATTGAGCAAGGGAAGGCTGGTTCCATGGATAGCATTCCGCCATTTTAGTGAAAATTATAGTAATGCATTACTATTATGGATGCGGCTTGTTAGGAATGTAATCCATTAACAAATATCTATCCAGGTGAAGACTGACTTGAGTTCTCGTCAAGTATTGTGACGAGATACCTTTTCAGGTACGCTACACAAGCACTATAGCACCTATTAATCACGCCAGTTAAAGTCCTTGTTTTTTTTGGAAGATTGAGAAACGATGTATATATTAGGGAAATTAAAAGAGCATGGATTGTTCTGGTTTGTGCGTCGTATTGTTCGAGAATTTGCTGAGCCTACAACAGTCTTTGGCAAGCACCTTAAGCATTATTCTTTTATTACCCATTTCATTGTCAGCAAACCGGCCAATTTTTTTTATTCATTGACAAGGTCGCATCTAAAATCAAATGATAGCCTTTATTTTTTTTACGACTTTGAGGTTGAGCCGATTACCTATGACTTTGCCTGGGCGCTATGCATTGCGAATGCAAGACGTGAAGAATTAGGGTTAGCCAATCTACGCGTTGTTTTTGTGCCAGGTGCTCACCAGGGCTTGAGAAAAGAGTCCAAAGAATATGAAGAGATTGTAGGCTTTGATGCCAGAAACTGGCGTATTCATGCCATATTGCTTCCAATTACTAGGCTATTATCATGCCCATTGAGTATTCTATTTTGTTCATCTCGTGATGAGGCCCAATTGATAAGAGATAAACAGGCACGATTTGTCTATCCAGAAAAATATAACGTCACGTTCCCTGTCCCTTATTCACCTAAATTAGCAATGCATTATCACCAGAAATTCCCAGCACTTCATGCCGATCAACAAGCTTTAAATTATATTTCAAATTGGTTCTCCAACAATGCCCATGGCAAACAATTAATTACAATTACCTTACGCCAATATGCTTACACCCCAGAGCGAAATAGTAATATTAACGCGTGGGCGACATTCGCAAACACACTAGACAAAGAAAAATTCTTTATTGTTTTTATTCCTGATACAGAGCAGGCTTTAAACGCGCCCCCGGATGAAATCAGCGCGTTTCATCTATTTTATCCAGCCTGTTGGAACCTGCATATCCGTTCGGCGCTCTATGAACTAGCCTATTTAAATTTAGGTGTCAACAACGGCCCCATGGCCTTATGCTGGCTTAATCCAATGTGTCGCTATATCACCTTTAAAACAAGTGTGCCCAATGTACCACAAGAGCCCATAGAGACACTCCTTGAACGAGGATTTGTGCCAGGTGAAAATCCTCCCTTCGCCCATCCATTTCAAAAATGGGTATGGGGCCAAGATGATTTTGATACCATCCGTCACGAATTTAGATTAATGTATGATTCTTTAAGCGGAGGAATATCATAATGGCTGAATTTTCTGAGATGATATCAGAGCCCATTAATATAGAGCACAAGGGCTTTTCAGACCGTTTTATTAGTACGAACCCACTTAAAGAAGGGATACATATTTACACGCAAGGGTTTATATACTGGCGCATCTGGTTTTATATGGCCACCTCTGAAATACGACGGCGTTATCGGCGCACTTTGATAGGGCCATTTTGGACGACGTTGAGTTTGGCTATTTTTATTGGGACGATGGGCATTCTCTTTCCTATTTTATGGCATACCGATGTGAAAACTTTTTTGCCGTTCTTTTCATCCGGTTTTATCATTTGGACTTTTGTTTCAAGCACTACCACAGAAGCTTGCTCAACTTTTTTGGAGGTGAGTGGCTTGATAAAACAAGTTCCTTTTCCTTATTCAATCTATTCAAACGCCGTGATGACGCGTAATTTTCTAGTCATGCTACACCATCTTGTTATTTATGCAGTGATTATGTTGATTTTTCACGTCCCCATGAATTTAAATACGTTGTTAATTATTCCTGCAATGTTGCTTTTATGTTTCATGGGCAGTTGGAGTTGTATTTTGCTGGGTCTATTAACAGCCCGTTTTCGAGATGTAAAACAAGTCGTTGTAAGTTTGTTACAGATTGCGATGTTTCTCACCCCCATTTTTTGGCGACCCTCTCAGGTAGAGGATACGGTGTATGCCAAATTCCTTGTAACGGCCAACCCGTTATTTCATTTTGTCGCAATCGCCAGAGCACCATTGCTAGGTGAACAGCCTACGCTTACTAATTGGCTAGTCGTCATTGGCGTGAGCGTGTTTGGGTGGCTAATGACTATGCGGGTTTTAACCAAGTATTATAAACACGTCGTATTTTGGTTATAGGAATATACCATGAGATCTAAGCGCATAAATGTACAGAACGTAACCATTGATATTCCTGTTTTTGATTCTAGCCGCAGTTTCAGAAAACTGGTTTACAATCATTTTCTAGCGGGACAAATTCAAAATACGTCAGGCAAGCATGTGTGTGTGCGCGCACTGGATGATATTAGTTTTAATTTGGAGGAAGGAGACCGTTTGGGGTTGATTGGGCAAAATGGCGCGGGAAAAACCACATTGCTGAATGTCCTTGGTGGCATTTATTTACCTCACAGAGGCTCGATAAACACCACGGGGAAAGTGACTCCTTTATTTAGTGCAAGTTTGGGTTTGGATGTAGATGATACGGGACATGATAACATCTACACAATTGGGATGTATTATGGCATGACCCGAAAAGAGCTTGATGCAAAAAAGGATGAAATTATCGCATTTAGTGAACTCGGAGATTATATTTATATGCCCGTTAGAACTTACTCTAGCGGCATGTTACTTCGCTTAAGTTTTGCAATTGTTACCTCCTTGGAGCCTGAGATTTTATTGATGGATGAAGGTATTGGCGCAGGAGATGCAGGTTTTGCAAAAAAAGCATTTGACAGACTAAACTCCTTTTACAAGAAAATTGGGATATTAGTTGTTGCCTCTCATTCTGATGAATTAATCAGAAGTATGTGTAATAAGGCGTTGTTATTAGAGCGGGGTAAAATTATAAAGCTAGGTCCTGTTGATGAGGTAATAAATCTGTATCATGAGCGTTGTGGTTGCTAGATAATAGAAAATAGAATTCTTAAGAATAAACTTATGAAAACAGTTATGTTAGCAGCAAGGATTAGTTATAGTCCTCCCAGGACATGTTCATTGCTAAGACAAAACACGGATTAGCTAAGCGTTATCAGTTATATACGTGGCTTGATGTAAGTCCTTTTCAAATACAGTGTTCTTACGATTACGATTTATTAGCGTTTTAAGTAAAAAACGACGTGCGGGCAATTCTACCATATGATAAGAAAGAATCGCAAATCCCATCGCCGCAATAAAAGTAAGGATAAGACGTGAGAAATCCGCTAAATAAATAATCCAAGAACTGGCTTGAGAAACTGCAGCAGCATCCCTCCCAAAAGCCTCAATTATCACCATATGAAAGAGATATAATGAATAACTTGCTTCACCAAAAATAACAAAAGAAGGATAGGAAAAAAATCTAGTATATATGTTGTTATAACGCGCACAACAAAAAATTATGATAGCCAAAAAGGGGGCAAAACCGAAACAAAATGTTAATTTTCTAAAATAATTATATAAAGGAATTAATTGAATCCATGTATCCTGTGAAAAACCAAGATAATGAAGAATAACTATAGCTAGAACAGAGCAAGTAATTAATAAGCTGCCAATCTTTTGCTCTTTGTATGATGGTGATCTATCAGATAATTGAATATAAATCGCCGCAGTTAGATTTCCAAGTAAAAATTCACCAATCCGAGAATAAGGTGAAAAATAAATAAGCCATCTATAAAAGCAGTCTTGAAAACCATTGTTTTCATCAGCAATTGAACCAAACCATGAGGTAGCATGCGTATTAATCGTTGCCTCGTTAGAAGCAAGAGCACCAATGAAACAATAAAATATTATAGAAACCAATAAGAATAAAAATAACTTCATTCTTAATTTTTTTGCTTTTAATAGTCCAAAGCAAATCAAAGGATAAACCAAATAAAAAAACCACTCTGTACTTACAGACCAACCTACAGAGGGAGTATGACCAAATTGATAAATTAGTGCATGTCCTGATAATGGAATATAAAACCAAGACTGTGTTAATGTAAGGTAATATGAAATGGCGTCAGAAAATGAGGCGGTTAGTGTTGTGTAACCATAGTGATGTGCAAGATCAAAAAGAAGCCCCACTATGAATAACGGATAAAGCCTTGCAAACCTTGCTACAAAAAAATTATACGTTCCATGTGCTGGCCTCTCTTGTATTGCGGAAGCATAATTATAATGAATTACAAACCCACTCAGGACAAAAAAAAGCATCATTCCTTCCGATGCTAAAGTGGTTAAATAAAGATACCAATCAAAAGGCGCGCCTTCTACAGGCATTAACTGACCTAGCCCATGACTAATAAAAACAAAGAAAGCTGCAAAAAATCGTAATCCTGTTAATGCCGGGAGCTTTTTAAGGGGTGTTGATGGTAAAGAAGATATAAACACGGAACTATTCTCCATTTAACAAAGTTAAGTTAAAAAACTTACTGCTACATTTTTTTAAGAAAAATATAACTATCGAAACAGAAGCTATCTGGGGCAAAAGGGTATTTTGCGTATGATCTTTATTTACCATAATAAGAGTTATTGTTAAATCTCATATATAGAATTCGGCAGTTTTTCTGTCTAACTCGACGAATTTTTGATATGAAATATTTTTGAAATTTTTGTATAGTTGTTATGCCAGCCCTCATGTTTGTCCTTCTTGAAGGTGGACATCATAGAATCGCATTTTTAATATGTAAATCCTATGAAGCAGGTAGGATAATAATAAATTAGTGATCATTAAAACAATCACTAAAAGCATCCAGAATGGATCCGCGATGAGAAAAGAAGCTGGATAAGCCCATATCTCAGGCGTTATTGAAACTGCGAAGATTAATAGCGCAATCTTTATTGCAGTGAATTGTTCTTTTCGAGTAATCCCTGTCCTTAATAATATAAGTGCACCAAATACGCTTACCAGACTTACTAGCCACGCTTTAATTGGAACGCTTAAGAATACCGCATGCAAATTTGTTAAGATGCAATATGGCTTATAATAAAAGATCATCTCAAACATATATTTAGGATGCTTGAAAGCAAAAGTGAGGTATTCATTGCGTACAATTTTCTCATATACTCTGATTTTTTGTAATTTTGTAACAGAAGAATAGCGAGATGAAGGGGGCAAGTCTTTGAAGTAAATTTCGTATAGAGTAAAAGGGACCATGTCGCCGGTTTGATTCAATAGTTCGGGATATGGTGCCTGCTCTTTCCAATGCGGATGAAAAGTCAAGCCCATGTAGCCGTTATGCCAAAATACATGCGAGGTACCAAGCTCCTCACTAAAATAAATTTTGTTTAATGATAATTTTTCCATCATGTTAAAGGAGGTTAGGGCAATTACAACGAGAAGCAACACTTTAATGGATCGTGAAAACTCTGGAACTTGCATAAGTGAAAAGAAACTTTTTCGTATATGAACAAATCGATATGGCAAGTGATAGAAGAAAATAGAAAAAACCGTAAGAAACAATGCAATTATCATCCAGGATGCAGAGCTTCGCAATCTTACTGTAAAAGCAAACAATATAGCTTGTATAACGAGAAAGAAAATATCTTTTTTTGTGGAGATGCCTGATCTAAATATGTAAATTAAGAGATGTAGTAATGGAAGTATTGCCAGGGATCCAAGAAATCTTGAAGCAGCAAAATTGGGCATGAAGGTATTAAAAACAGCTGGGCAAGAAGAGACTAAAAATAGAGCGGTTAACGTTGCTGTGAGCAAGATTATTCCAAGCTCATATTTATAAAATGTGAGGACGAATATAAGCAGGGATGCGGACAAAATTAAAAAATATAAGTAATGCGTACTGAGTGCGTGAAACCCAAATAATCGAAAAGCATATTCAATAAACTCAGGATACCCAAAATCGTCATAGGCTGAAGTGATATACATACCAGAGTCTATTGGGCCTGGTTTTAATGTGCTGGGTGGAATTGCTATAGCAGCTTGAATTGCCTTTTCAATAAGAGCAGGTTTATCTACTAACTCCTTTGTTTGTTGGCTCGCATCTAAATCTTCTCCATTAGGGGTAAGATATTTTGCAAGCTCATTCGAAACGGTGCGATATCCAAGGCCGCCTTCAAGGCCATACTTCAATTTACTAATTGCTATACTCATAGCCCAAAAATCCCTTCCAGGAGACCAAGTAATCGAACCTATGTGCGCACCAGATATACCAAAAAACATTGCTGTGACTAAAATAAAATTCCAGAAAACCAGTACATTAGTTGCACTGGCTTTAATTTTTCTAGATAACAACTTCATTTGAGTTCCTTTTTGATGGAATAATTAATTTACGTAGCACAATGGATACATATACAAAAATAAGTAGTTTTTTGGACTTAAGTCGCCATTTTCCTTGGTGTTTTGTGATTTGATTGGTTGATACCAATCGCTTTAGGCGACGCATGATTAATTCATGTTGGGAATGCTGTGAAAACAATTTGTCTGTACTTAATGTTTTTTCTTTTAATAAGTCCCTTACTATTCTAATTCGTAGAGATGTAATATTTAAATTCAAAAATGCCCAAAAGCAAAATGACCACGCCAGATAAGTCAGTAAACTTATACTGACATCTAGTATAGTAAAATTAGATGTATCTGAAGAAAAACATACTAATATCAAATCGCAAATTAAGCCGATAGCGATCCCGAAAACAATTGACAAGCCTATCTTGGAGT
Source organism: Legionellaceae bacterium (assembly GCA_947474165.1). GTDB lineage: Bacteria > Pseudomonadota > Gammaproteobacteria > Legionellales > Legionellaceae > CANJHO01. The sequence goes on along the minus strand of CANJHO010000024.1, from coordinate 7,666 downwards.
GGATTTTCACACAAATTAAGTAGGTGGCAATATTTATAAAAAAACTTATTAGTGGAGAAAAACTGAGTAGCCAGGGTCGCATATATTAGCCTCCATAGCCTAAACAGAAAATGTTAGCAGTGTAATCAAAAAGGTGGGCAATACGATGCCCTTTCTTTGTTAATTGCCAACCTTTGTCTGAGTCTTTGAGCCATCCTTCTTTGTTCATCAAGTAAAGGCGTTCTTTAATTACGTTATCTGCACTAAGATATTGAATAAGGGCGTCATCACTACAACCGGTTATACCATGATTTTTAATACAAAAAATAATAGATAATGTAGGGCTTTGCTGCTCGATGGCAGAATAAAGAATGATGTAGACTAGTGTACATCCAAAATATAGTAAGGCAAGGCGTAATATATCAAATAGCGGTAACATCGTTGCGGCGTTTGTGATCAGGCAAAAAATAAGGGGAACTATAAAAAAAATTAATAATAGGGTGCTTGTTGCGTGTTTAGGTACTTTACATCTCCATAAAAAAAGATGGGTAGCAAATGATAAACTAAGTAAAGCAACTGCAATGACTAATACCATCCTTGTCTTGCTCCTATTCCCTTTGTTATTCCATTCGACATAGGATCAAAATACAATTCCTATGAAACGCGCGATCTCAATGTTCGCAAGCTACGTATGGCCTTATAAAAGGCAATGCGTGATGGGTTTATTGATGTTTTTTAATGATGCTGATGACACCAAAAACAACGATGCGATGATTATAGCAACGAGCTTGAATAGATAACAACCCTAGTCCCCTATTATTTTGAATATGTTAGGGGTGAAACTCATGTGGTATAGCTGTTAAGACAATAGGGAGGGAAGAATATTTACAGTGTTTTGCTACCAGTTTATTCGATTGGATCTATTTTCAGTGGTTATATTTTCTTGAATAGCGTTTATTTTGTCATTGCATGTACGTCTGATCTTTATTGACTCTCTATTGTCAACACTCTAAACTGGCAAATTAAAATGATGCAGTTTATTAAGGATAAAAAATTTGCTAGTCACTAACTTCAGGCTAAAATACGCACTTTATAAATTCATCTTGCCGATCTTTCAGCTCTTTGATACTGGACGGCTCCACCCTGTCCGGGAGCGTGCTGTTCGTGCACTTAATAATAGTGTTGATTATATTGAAGCAAATATGACAAAAGCAACTGGTTTTGAGACACAAAAGGATTTGATTGTCTATGCACTTGAGCAAACACAAGTCCCAGGTTGTTATATGGAGTTTGGTGTTTTTACTGGTGGCACGATCAATTACATGGCAAAAAAAAAACCAAATGTTGTCTTCCATGGTTTTGATAGTTTTGAAGGATTGCCTGAGGATTGGTTCGGTATGCCATTAGTTAAGCATAGTTTTTCGTTAGAAGGTAGATTGCCAAAGGTTGGCAAAAGTGTGAAATTATACAAAGGCTGGTTTAATGAAACATTGCCTAATTGGTGCGTCGAGCATACGGATAGGGTTGCATTTATGCACATTGATTGTGATCTGTATTCTTCAACGGTGGTTATTTTAGAAACTTTTGAAAAACGTTTACAAATAGGAACGGTCATTTTATTTGATGAGTATTTCAATTATCCCAATTGGGAGGACCATGAGTTTAAAGCATGGAAAGAATTTGTTGCTAAACATGGTATTCTTTACGAATACATAGGATTTGCTCGTCAACAAGTTGCCGTTCGGATTACAGACATTTGCTTAAAAGTGATTTGATCTTTTAGAGAGCTTGAAGAGCTACAGGGGTTAAAAATGAAATCCAATGAAGCGAAAGTATATTGGGAACATGCGGGTGAAATTAGTTATGCGGAAGCTATATATTTGCACTCGGATATTGAAAAGCATATTAGTACCAGGCTATGGCAGGAAGGTATTAAAATCGGCGACCAATTAGGGCTTAATAAACAATCAAATGTTCTCGATCTTGGCTGCGGAGATGGTACTTTTGCCAATTTGATACTCTCGAAACATTTTGGATCGGTTGATGGGTTTGATCTTTCCCAGGCAGGTATCAAACGAGCCAGGGAGTTGGCCACAGGCTTACATACACGATTTGAGTGTTGTGATATTACGAAAATTGATTATACCGCATTACCACAATATGAAGCAGTTTATCTTTGGGGTATTTTGCACCATGTAAAGGATGCTGTTCCAGGTATTTTAAGCAAATTACACCATGTAACTAAACGCATAGTAGTATTGGAGCCGAATGGTAATAATATAGCACGCAAGTTACTAGAGTACCTGCCAAGTTACAAGGCTGCAGGGGAAGAAAGTTTTCGAACCAAGCAGTTGGAATCGATATTCAAACAAGCGGGTTATAGCGTTATGATTTGGAAGCGGCTTAATTTATTTCCTAATCGAACACCAAAATTATTATTCCATGCTTTAAGACATGTGGAGCCTCTAATAGAGCGTACGCCCCTCCTGCGCGCCTTATGTACTGCAAATATGTGGGGGTTTATAGCCGATGATTGATAGCCATGGAGGAATTTTGGGAGAGACATCATTCACGCTGAGCGATTCCGCACAGAAATATGCGCATGCTTCAGCAATTGACTCCCGTTATTACGAGGGGTTATTGGATTTAACAATCTTTGTTTCGTGCTATGACGAGGAGCGTTACATAAAAAATACACTAGATGCTATTATTGAGGCGATGTGTGTTGTAAATAAAACCTATGAGATAATTATCATTGATGATAACTCTAAGGATCACTCAGTCGAGGTGGTTAAAAAATATATAGAAGAGCACGCTAACATTAATATTATTTTATGTATTAATAAAAAAAATCAAGGGCTCGCACAAAACTATATAAATGGTGCGTTTATTGGGCAAGGAAAATATTATCGCCTTGTATGTGGGGACAATGCTGAGCCAATAGAGACTATTGTAAATGTTCTTAGCATGATAGGGGAGGCAGATATTATTGTCCCGTATTATGTGGCTGCACATGGAAAGAGCATACAAAGACGAGTTATTTCAAAAATATACACATGGTGTATCAATATTGTCAGTGGTAATAAAATTAAGTATTACAATGGGTTGCACGTGCATCTGCGATTCAATGTAATGCGGTGGCATCCCAATACACGTGGTTTTGGTTTTCAAGCTGGCATGCTGTGTTTGTTAATACAAAAGGGGTTTACTTATAAGCAAGTTCCCTGTGTTACAATTGAACTACGGGGTGGCGGTAGCAATGCGCTTACGTGGAAAAATTTACGTTCAGTATTGCACATCACGGTAAGTATATTGTTGCGAAGGTTTGCATTGTTGAAATAGAGCAAACTGGATAGGCAAGACATTATAATGCTAGACTCTTTCATTACCTTGGTTCATGATTAACGATAGATGGCTAGGATTTAAAATTATAAAAAAATGCTGTGTGACTCAGGTTTTATTTATCTTTTAACGTGCAAAGCCCCGCTCTGACTAAATTTGAGATATTGAACAATGGACGTTTTAATTCAGCCTAGTATACAACTATTGACGGAAGTTGCGCGCTATAAAAAAATATCCACGTTATACTCTCTACTGGAGATATCTACTGATTGGCTACAACTATTTTTTCTTCTTTTCCTGGCTATTTTTTTTCAAAATTGGTTAATTTTTCCAATCCTGTTTGTCTTAATCGGGGCACGGCAATATGCTCTTCTCATATTATTGCATGATGCTCAACATTCTCGGTTAAGTAGAAATAGGAAGGTAAATGATTGGCTTGCTATATGGCTTTTAGCCGCTCCATTTGGGGTTTTTTTTTCTAAGTCCAGACTGACACACCTAGCGCATCATCGACATTTGGGGGAGCTTCATGACCCAGATTATTTGTTGTATTGTACTGGCAATCCTGCTCCAAAAGATTCCGCTCATAAATTATGGATGCATTTTATATATCGAATTTTTTGGGGGAAATTAAACAGTATTTTTTCCCACAGAACTAAAAATAGCAAGAAAACTATTTTTAGTTCTGTAAAAATAATCGAGGCGTTAGCTATTTTCATATGTCAATCAATTATTTTTTTTGGGTTCGCACTTTTTGGTTTCCCTGCTGCTTATTTTTTTCTTTGGCTTTTGCCCTTGGTCATCGTTGCAAATTTTCTCAATGATGCGCGTATATTCGCTGAACACTCTAATCCTGTTGTAAAAAATGGTGATAAGGGATTATTAATTTCGTATATTAGCAATTCGTTCGAGCGTTTTTTTTTAGCACCACATCATATGAATTATCATGCAGAGCATCACCTTTTTCCATTTATTCCCCATTATTATTTACCAGAAATTCGTAAAATCATACGAGCTGGTTCAGAGTGTGTGCATCACATTGAATGGCGCCGTGGTTATTTGGCGCATTTTTCTCTTTATTTTAAATCCCTTAAAGTAGTGAAACAGCTTTCTGAGGGGCTTTAGTTGACGATGGAAATGAGGAAGATACATGGACGATAGTATTGAAGTAGAGCAAATTTCTTGTTGTATATGCGGAAAATCTGAAACTCAAAGTATTGCCAGTGGTACAGATCGCGAGTATTTTACATCATCAGCGGTTTTTTATGTGGTGCAATGCAAACAATGTAAGCTCCTTTATTTAAATCCACGACCACAGGCAAATGAGTTAAGCAAAATATATCCATCTAGCTATCATTCCTACATTATTGATACCGAACTGGACAGCATGTCTTGGTTAACTCGAATGAGATACAAGGCTCATACCAAACGGTTCACGAAAGTGTTGAAATATACGCAACAAAATAAAAAAATTGATTTACTAGATGTTGGGTGCGGAGATGGTTGGATGTTAAGCTTGTTCCAAAAAACCGCTCCTGATAGATTAACTACTTATGGGGTGGAAATATCGCCTGAAGTATGTAAATTAGCAGAGAATTTGGGTCATAAAATATATTGTGGAAGAATTGAGGATGTAATATTTAATCGTTCATTTGATTTAATTAATTATAATCATGTTATTGAGCACGTATCAAATCCCAAAGAGATAACACAAAAAAGTTTTGATATTCTGAAGCCAAATGGAATTTTGGTTTATGAAACACCAAACGCAAATACATTGGATTGGTTCTGGTTTCGCAAAGGGAATTGGGGGGTTTATCATTTTCCAAGACATTGGTATTTTTTTACTCCGGAGACAATTCGGGGTATGGGTGAGGCCATTGGATTTGAGTATGTAGACCATTACTTTCATCCTGGTCCGACTCATTGGGTTTGGACAATGCATAATTTATTTTTTCAATCTAATAATTTATTTGGGCGGATGGGGAAACGATTTTTTGATCCCGTAAAAATATTTCGGGGGGGGGTTGTGCCTTTTTGCCTGCTTGGCTTTTTTACACTACTCGATTTGATGCTTATTAAATTGAGTGGGCGCTCATCTGTAATGACAGTGATCTTTCGTAAACCAGATGATGTTATGCTTTAAAATGTTAATTGGGGGAGGAATCGCTTACGCCTTAAACGGTTTGGGTGTGCTGGTTATTTATGGCGCGTTTGAATAATCTATGCTTTAGAGCCTGTGCTACGTAAAAAATTGCCCCAGGCAAATAGGTCAAAATACTTGTTAATCTATATCCTAGAAAAATTGTAGCAAAACCTAGCCCCACGCTTGGATTTAGTAACAACACAATATTTGCAAACACCATCTCACCTACCCCAATGCCCCCAGGAGTAACAGGAATAAAGCTAATCACTTGAGTGATGCTAATTGCAATTAGGCAGCTAGAAAAAGAGATGGGTGGAAAACCCATCATTTTGGCAATAATTAACAGTGAAATAACGATTAAAATTTGTATAAAAATGGACATCATTAGACACTGAATAAGAATGAATTTGCTAACATGAGATGTACTAACCGTATTAAAAAAAGAAATAATATATCTAGACCATTTTTTATGTGAAAAATATTTGCTCATCAAGGAAGCTAATCTAGTTTTTTTGGCCAAGAGCATGAAGCACACGAATAAAATTAAAATAGCAGAGCAAAAGAAGATACATGTTGTTGACAAATAAATCAGTCGTGCTTGTTGCCTAAATACATATAAATGGGTAAAAGTAATAACGCTGATAGTGATGAAAATCCCCATCAGTCCCATAATGCGGTCAATAAATATTGAGATCAAAACACTATTTTTTTTTCCTGGAGCTGCCTTAAATATATAATACGCGCGCACCAGATCACCACCAACAGCACTTGGCAATAAAGTAGCAAATGCAGCCCCCAAATAAATAGAGGTTAGTGTATAACGAAACTTAAGATGAATTCCTTGTGTTGAATTAAGTAAATGCCAACGCCATGCGCCAATAAAAATCTTTAATAGAAATAAAAAAATCAAGTTCGCTAATAATACTGGATGGTGTAACAAGTTAACCAAAAGCTCAAATTTTATTTGGGCAGTATCAATAAGAAACCACAGCAATGCTATTGCAAGCATTATCTTTGCTATGGATAGAATTTGTTTCTTGTTAAGAAATTTTGTAGAGTTAATATGATGCTCCTTTTTTTAAATCACTAAATATCCTTATTCAATAAACCTTGCTGTTTGGTCTATTTTACTGATGGTTATATTTATTAACTATATAATCCGCAAATGCCAAAGAACAAGTAAAGGCCGGTAAAATCGCATTTAAAACGTGGAATTGCTGTTCATTAGTACAAGCACAAATGTCACCATTTCCCACAATAGCACCATTGCCATTGCGCAATTTCCTGAATACCGCCGATATTATATTCATTGATGGCTGAAGTGTAGAAGGGCATGGATGAAAATCTATCTAAACTTGTATTTATTCGTGATTGCTCCTCCTGTGAACGATAATGACCTTGAATAGGATTTATATCAATGGTTGATGAACTTTCCCTTTCAGCAATGATGACTAATATGGCAGAGGACCCCTGAAGTGTTGGGGCACTTAACTTCAAATTAGTTAACGGCATGCACCCCCACATCAACCAGGGCCCAAAGAGGAGCTCCTCAACGGTGTTATATTGGGCTAAATAAATCTGGCATCGTTTAAAATGATTTATTGCATAATAATCTAAAAACCATCCAGGGGTAAAAACAAGATAGGGGAATTTGTCGTTAGTTGCCATTTCTATATGAACGATACGGCCTCCTTCTGGTTTAAGTGTTCGATTCATATTTTTTAACGCCTGTGCCGGGTCAAATACATTATCTAAGACACTCGCGTTGAAGACAAAATCATAAACACCAACCAAATGTTCTGGCAAATCACTACAAATATCATGCTGAATATTTGCACCTTCATAGGCACTAATATCTAGAACATCAATATCCTCGAGTCCTAGCAATTGTAAAAATGTCTCAGCAAGTATGAAATTTTTATCTGGATACTGCTCAGCTAATTGGGTAGATGTATCTAATTGAACGGTTAGGCTTTCTATATTTTGAAAGACTTGGTTTTTTTGCAATATTTTTTGTATTGTTGATATGTCAGCACACACGGCTGACTGCCCTAGCATCAGAGCTTTTGATCCTTTGAGAGGGTTAACCTTTAAGTCCTTAACAATAATTTCTGCCAGTGGTAAGGGGATTGTCATATTATTTCCATATTTTTATGTGGCACCGATTCAAAAGTGAAGTGCAACAGAGTTGCTAAAGTG
>CANJHO010000023.1 GCA_947474165.1 Legionellaceae bacterium | reverse complement strand
CGAGTTTAATGTCATTGCCGGAAGTGTGATAATCCAGGCCCGATCGTGTCTTTTGATGTGAGGCACTAACGCTTGATCAATCTATTTGGAGGGGTGGCGTGGTGGTCTTTGTTTTTCACGCGGAGCTTGCGAGCATGTAAAACGAAGACTACCATGACAGGCCCCCGACACGCCGTGGCTGATTAGGACTTGGCGGAATGTGGGTAATGATAAGGGTGTACCGTAACCCCCACTGCCATTAAGTTAATGAAATTTCCTTAAAAATAAATTCAAAATAGATTTTTTGTGCTTTAAATTGACATATGTTCTATAAATGTGTATTATGACCACTTTTAATAAACACTGTCGTTTTGGAGAGTTATTGTGCCGAAAACTATTGTTAATCTAGATCCTAATATCCGTATAGAAGACGTAGAGGCTTATGTTAGAAGAGTGCCTGCTGGTGTCTATCTTTGCATATCTTTAACAACCCCCCAAGCAATAGTAATAGCAGCTGCTAGTGCGTTGCCAGTGCATGCTTTGCTAGTTTTACCTTCTGAAGTCTCATTAGAAACGCAAGTAGCAGCTGCTAGCGTTTTACAGGCTGGTACTTATTTTTATTTAAGTTCAAGAAGCTTAAAAGATGTCGCGGTAGCAGTTGCCAGCGCTTTACAAAATGATGCAAAACTTCGTTTATCAGCTGCTACCAATATAGAAGTTGGGGTGGCAGCTATACTGGCTATACGATCAACAGGTGGAAAAATTAGTGTAGATCCAGATATGCCTAAAGAAAACGTTAAAGCAATAGTTACTATAGCCCATCGTACTGTTAGAGCGGAATTAATGGCCACAACGGCAGCAATGCCACACGCAATGCCACAAGCTAGAGCAGAAGCAAGACCACAAAGTGGAGTGGTATTTAATCCAGCTTCAGTGCCGGTTCATAGGGATGCTTTTTTTAATGCTACAATTCCTGCTGCTAGTCAAATGGATACAGGGGCGAGTCATAGTCAAGAGGTAGTAGAGGCGTTGTTGGGTCTTGTAACATACAGAAAAGACTTTGCATGAAAACGTTAAAGAAAAGATGAAGGTCCAAATATACTGCGCGCAGTATAGCACAAGCCTGAGTCTGTATTACGTCTAATATTAGTACTTCTCTCCGCGCCAGCGAGCGGAACTTGAAACACGGTTCGGCTTGCTAACGCGCGCGCTTTGGATGTTCATCAATAAACCGAGTTGTATGATGCCACCGGTCAAAATTAAATGGGTAGGTATATTAAATTCCGGGCATTGTAATTTCGTTGTTTTTCATTTCTAATTTATCAAAAATCGTACGATGTGTTGCAGACTTCATATATAAATAGCTGTTGATGTTTTTAAGGTTGGTGTCTGTGCCTTTAAATACACTAATGGTGATACAAAATTGGCTACGGTAGTCCTTTAAAGTTTTTCCACCTCGAAGCATGACGCTCGTATCAGCTTCTTTAACGTAGCTCGGGAGTTGGGCTGTGACTAACAGTTGTTCTGGCATTTTAAATAATCTAAAATTTGACGGGGGGAGTTTATTGAAGAACCGGGTTGTTTTGAGTGTAGGATGCTCTAGATAGACTTTAGAATCAATTAAATTGAGGAGCCTATCAATTTGCAATGCTTCTTTTAGAATACAAATACTATCGGTGATACAAGACGTCGAATCGGCTTGGCGAGTCCCTTCATTTAAAAAAAAGTCGTAGTGATGCAAGGCTTCCGCCATTTTATAATATCCTTTAATGCTGGCTCCAGAAGTAGAATCAAAACAAATAATGACGGCTTTACCCCCTTGTTTTGTGATCAACAAGGGAATAGCGTGGTTATCGCCATGATTTAAGATAATGCCACGTGATTGTCCTTCTGCTACCTCAATGAGTGAAGGATTTTCTGCCAAGTATCTGAATAATTGAAGGGGATTAGTATAGTTCGGCAGAGGAATGCGCTCTCTAAAATCGATGCTTTGAAGATTAATACTATATTTGGCACTGTAATAGGCACAAAGCGTTTTCACCCCTTTGGGCGTAGGCTGAAAAGCAAACGGTGTTATTAATAGCTCATCCGTCTCTTGGCTAAATCCGGAGGGTTTTTTTACATAATAAATTGAGGGCATGAAGGTCTTTAATTGGTTGATTCGGTGTATTCTATCACAACAACGTGTTGTTTTTCATGATTTATTGTAACTTTTATAACTCCAAATAATGATGCTCTCTAACGGTCACGGACGGCAGGGTAAACACATCTTATGCTTAAAACTGACACACGCTATCCGATGCAGGGAAAAATCATGTGTGATACAAAATAGATCACACACATTTAACTATTATCATATTTAATAAAACGTGTAGGGCAAAGGAGCGATAAGCGACATGCCCACCAGATTCAGCACAAAGGTGTGCACGCGGAGCTTTACACACCCTACATGATATTTTGTAAGCACACATGATTTTGCCCTGCTATCCGATGGTTTCATTTTTCTTGGCTAAAAACCAAGGCACCATAACGAAAACAAAGAGCCCCACCACAAGAAATGCTTGGAAAAATAGGGTATTTTCGATTGGAATTTGTGTGGGGGGGATAAACCCGATTAGAATGGTCACCCCACAACATACAATACCTGTTCCCGCAACAAGCCACATTCCGGCATTGCCTCCGGGTATTTTATAGGCTCTGGGTTGATTGGGTTTGCTGTAACGTAATTTAATGGCCGCAGCAAACATAAAAACATACACCAATAAAGCCATTTGTGCGCAGAGATCACTTAAGATCCAATACGCTGCGTTAATAGAGTCCAGTAAAATAAAGATGCTGCTTAATGCGGTAAAAATTAAACCTTGGGCAACCAGAATGGTGACTGGAGCACCATGGCGGTTGACTTTTGCAAAACGCTTCGGGATGCAGCCATCCCGTGCAGCGACAAGTAAGCCTTTTGTTGGGCCGATGATCCAGGCTGAAACACCACTGATGCCACCGATAATGATAAAAGCTGCGGTGAGTGAGGTCATCCAGGGTAAATGAAAGGCTTTAAAAAATATGTCAAATGCATCAACCAAACCCGAAACAACACTCAATTCACTATTAGGGACAACGATAATAATGGCAAGTGATCCCAAGACCAGTGTTGCAAAGATGATGATGGTCGATAACAGTAAGGCTCGAGGATAATCTCTTTGGGGATTTTTTACTTCTTCAGCATGGACTGCAGACATTTCCATTCCTAATAAACCGAAAAGGACTGCGGAGAACAAAGATAAATTACCCAAAGCGCTAAAATCAGGTAACCAGGATGCATGGGTTGGAATTTCAATAGGGCGACCTTGGACTATCCAGACAAGTCCTAATATCGTAATCCCAATCATTGGCAATAGAGTCCCAATCGAGGCTCCAATAATGCTCACAATGCTTGATACCCTCATTCCAAAGCAATTCAGTAAGGTAAAAAGCCAAAATAATACAACAATGGTTTCCAGTATAAAAAATTTATCATTGGCGAGTTCTGGGGCAAAAAGATAGGCAATGGTGGCTGCAATAAAGGCAAGGATAGTGGGATACCACACGACATTATAAATCCATTGTAACCAAATCGTAATGAATCCAGCGCGTCGACCAAAGGCTTCTCGAACCCAAATGTAAATGCCACCCGTATTGGGATAAGCCGTCGCCAATTCGGCAGCCACCAAGGCCACCGGAATAAAAAAAGCAAACGCTGCAATCATATAATAAGAAACCAGGCTTAAGCCCAGTTTCGCTGTGATCGGTAATGTTCGTAAGCTATCAACAGCAATAACATTGATCATGACCAATGAAAAAACACTTAATACTCGTTTAGACTGCACAAAAAATCCTCTCAATGAGTCAAGATCCAGAAATTCCCACCTAAAAAGTTCAGTGCGGGCAAGCGGTTAAGCTTAAGCGCTTGCGCATTGAAATCTGACGCACGTCAGGAATTGCTGGTCAAGATTTTAAACCTAGAAAAAGCAGTTAGAGCCTACTACGACTCACGTCTCCAACTGCTTTTTCTAGGTTAAATTGCGTAAAACAAACTGCAAAATACCGCCATGTCGATAATATTCGAGTTCATTGGTGGTATCGATGCGGCAAAGCACTTGAATGACAAGAGTCTCTCCATTATCACGAACAATCGTTAGATCCAATAGACTGCCTGGTTGTAATGACTCACTCACCGCAATGCTAATGCGCTCATTGCCATTCAATTTCAATGTTTGGCGGCTCATCCCCTCTTGAAATTGTAATGGTAAAACACCCATGCCAATTAAATTTGAGCGATGAATGCGTTCAAAACTCTCCGTGATAACCGCTTTAACCCCGAGAAGATTGGTTCCTTTGGCGGCCCAATCACGAGAGGATCCCGTGCCATATTCTTTGCCTGCAATGATCACAAGGGCTTGATGATGGGCTTGATAGAGCATGGCTGCATCATAAATAGGCATAACCTCGCCTGACGGGATATAACGCGTTACACCGCCCTCAACCGTTGGGGTCATTTCATTGCGTATCCTAATGTTGGCAAAAGTACCGCGCATCATGACTTCATGATTTCCACGTCTGGAACCATAAGAATTAAACTCAGGTTCATTGATTCCTTTAGATTTCAAATACAAGCCAGCGGGTGAGTTCGCCTTGATAGAGCCTGCAGGTGAAATATGATCAGTGGTGATTGAATCACCCAATATTGCCAAAATGTATGCGTTGTTGATGGGCTGAATGGGATGAGGTGTGGGTTGTAAATTTTGGAAAAATGGGGGATGTTGAATATAGGTTGAATGTTCATCCCAGGCATAGGTTGTGCCTGTGTCGACTTTGATATTTTGCCATTCTTCATCGCCTTGAAAGACTTCAGCATACTCTTTATGGAACATACTGCCGGACACTTTGGCAACTTCTAATGCAACTTCAGCGTTGGTGGGCCATATATCTTTTAGATAGACGTCACGGCCATTTTTATCTTGGGCGATGGGATCTTTGCTCAAATCAATGCACGTTGTGCCTGTGAGTGCATAAGCCACAACCAATGGTGGCGAGGCCAACCAGTTCGCTCGGACTTGGGGATGGACTCGACCCTCAAAATTACGGTTACCTGACAGCACAGAGCAGACAACGAGATCATTGTCAGTGATGCTATGGGCAATCGCATCGGGTAGGGGGCCTGAGTTACCAATACAGGTTGTACACCCATAACCTACTAAATTAAAACCAAGTTCATCTAAATAAGATTGTAAACCTGCTTTTTCTAAATAATCGGTGACCACTTTTGAGCCGGGTGCCAAGGATGATTTGACCCAAGGCTTTCGTTGTAGGCCTTTTTCGATGGCTTTTTTAGCAACGAGGCCTGCAGCCATTAAAACGCTGGGATTAGAGGTGTTGGTGCAGCTTGTAATGGCTGCAATGACCACATCCCCATGGTGTAAGTTAAAATCATGACCTTTGACAGCAAAGGACTCAAGTTTCTCCGATTGTTTACCGACCTCACTGAGGAAGGCATCAAACTCAAGGGCTAAGGTGCTGAGGGTTACTTTATCTTGAGGGCGTTTTGGGCCTGCCAAGGATGGCTCAACCAATCCCAGATCAAGGCTTAATGTGTCGGTGAAAACAGGGTCTTCGGTTTGTTTATCATACCAAAGTCCTTGCGCTTTGGAGTAAGCTTCCACTAAGGCAATGGTATGGTCATCCCGATTGGTTAATTTTAAATAACGCAATGTTTCTTGATCGACTGGGAAAAATCCGCAGGTTGCACCGTATTCAGGGGCCATATTTGAAATTGTTGCTCTATCCGCTAGGGGTAATTCGGCAAGGCCTGGGCCATAAAATTCTACAAATTTACCCACCACACCTTTTTTTCGTAATAGTTGGGTGACGGTTAACACCAAGTCTGTTGCTGTGATCCCTTCTTTTAATTTACCGGTTAATTTAAATCCAATGACTTCAGGAATGAGCATGGAGACCGGTTGGCCGAGCATTGCAGCCTCTGCTTCAATGCCGCCAACACCCCAGCCTAATACGCCCAATCCATTGATCATGGTGGTATGGGAGTCTGTGCCGACCAAGGTGTCTGGATAGGCATACCATAGGCCATCTTGTTCAGTACTCCAAACCGTTTTTGCAAGGTATTCTAGATTGACTTGGTGGCAAATGCCTGTGCCAGGGGGGACGACTCGGAAATTTGCGAAAGCTTTTTGTCCCCAGCGCAAAAACTCATAGCGCTCTCTATTGCGTTGCATTTCTATTTTGGTATTCACTGCCATGGAATCAGCTGTTGCAAATTTATCCACCATGATGGAGTGGTCAATGACCAAATCAACGGGCGAGAGTGGTGAAATTTTTGCAGCATCTCCACCCATTTGACTGATAGCGGTTCGCATGGCCGCTAAGTCAACTACTGCGGGGACGCCAGTAAAATCTTGCATTAATACTCGCGCAGGCCGGTAGGCTATTTCATGTTGGGAAGTTTTGGTATTGATCCAATCGGCAATGGCTTTGATGTCTCGGGTTGTTACTGTAGAGCCATCTTCAAAGCGTAATAAATTTTCAAATAGCACTTTAAGAGAATAGGGGAGTCTGTTAATCCCTTTAAAATGATTTTTTTCAGCCGTTTTAATGCTGTAATAGTGGTATATTTTTCCATCGACATTTAACTGCGATTGGGTTGAAAGACTGTCAATACCTACCTTCATGATCCAACTCCTGAATTCAAAACGCAATCATAGCTGAAAATCACAAAATTTTCATGGGGATATTGGTTTCATTTTGAGGATTGAGAAAATAATGACAAAAAAATGGGCCGATTCAGTGAATCGACCCATTTACATTGCCGTTTAGTTGCAACGTCTATAACAATGACGGACTCCCCCCCATCGGTTATAGTCACAGACTCTTGCGCAACGATAGCCATACCAATGTCGATAGCCACCATTCCAATATCCTCGATATCCGGGACCACGATACCAGGCTAGAACCGTAGGCGTTGTTGCACTCGCTTGATAGGCTTCCGTGGACGCTGCTTGGGTGGATGGTGCATAGGTGGCTGCTAATAAAAACACAGTCACGGTGGCAACCATGGATAAGAGTAGATGATTTAAACTTCGTTGTACGTTCATATTTAAGTCCTTTTTTTATTCTCTCAGCCTTAATTATAGACAACTAATTCGGTTATGTTGGTTTTTTTAATAAATTTATTTTTTTATGTTTTATTTGATAAATTTAAATACATGGTGTATGATTTAAATGCATAATAACGACAAGGAAGCCATTATGAGACAATTATTAATCCCAACAGTAGTACTGGCCACAGCGGCAATGTTAACGAGCTGTGCTTATGATCAAACAAGATGTCCATCCGGCGGTTGCGGTTATGTTTCAACGCCGAGCTATGTGACAACAAGCAGTTGTTGTTCTGCACAAAAGACTTATGTTGTAAAAACAACGTGTTGTCCTACCTGTAATGCTTGTGGGTCAAATTATTATGGCTCAGCTTATGACTATGATACAGGGTATGGCTATGGATATGGTTCCTATAATACCGGTTGGTATTAATCGTTATAGGATTTGACATTGTAGAAGACTGCATGAAAAAAGACTCATGCAGTTTTTTTCATTTGATTTTGACCGGTAGCTCATCCAACTCGAATTAGTTCGAATTAGATTGACTCCCGGAGGGTTAGCACATCACAGGGCGCATGGTTGACGACTGCGTGGGCGGTGCTGCCAAGAAATTCTGGTATGTTGCTTTTAGCATGGCTGCCAATAATAATCAGGTTGCAATCCAAGGCGTCGGCTTTACTCAGAACATGTGTTTTAATTGAACCAATTTCCACGAATTGTTGATCGACTGGGATATTTAAAGCCTCACCCAGGGTTCGCATGACGGTTTCTGCATCGGCCTTAATGGGGCGATCAAATTCTGCAAATCCAAGGCCTTGTGCTAGTTGAAGGGTGGCTGGTGGCTCGATAACATGCATTAAGTATAGTTTGGCATGAAAATGAGTCGCAATATCGGCCGCTTTTTGGCACATTTTAAAGTGGTTTTCACTTAGGTCGGTCGCATATAAAATAGTTGTATACATAAGTCCTTCATATAAAAAATAAAGTTAAATAGGATTCAGTTTAGTTGATGCAAGTGCGTTTCACAATGCTTGAGGTAAGTTTCAATGGGTTCACCATTGGGAAGACTTGCGAGTGGTGCAATGTCGAGTAAAGGGACCAGTACAAAGTCTCGCTTTAGCATTTCTTTGTGAGGAATGCTTAAATCATGAGAATTAATCACCTGTTGACCATAAAGTAGGATATCAATATCCAGCGTTCTTGCCCCCCAGTGTTTTTTTCTTAGGCGTTGGTGCTGCTTCTCAATGCGTTGACAACAATGCAACAGTTGTTGAGCTGAAAGGGAGGTCTGTAGGGCTATTACAGCATTGGCATAAGGGGGTTGTGAGGAGACGCCATAGGGTAGGCTGCGATAGATGCGGGATTGCGCTGTGATGATGGACTGAGGGAGTTTAAGCAGTTGATGAAAGGCTTGTCTGAGCTGGCGCTCAGGTGATCGCAAATTGCTCCCTAGGCCTAAGTAACAGCACGTCATGATGTTATTTTCGCTTATTGGATTTTGGTTTTGGTTTGGGTGTTTGTGCTGTAATGATCGCAATCATTTCAGCTTGCTCACTGGTTGAGGCCTCTTGGAACGTGGTCCACCATTCTGCCAATTCAATTGATTCATCACCAGCCAACGCGCGCAAAGCAAGAAAATCGTAGGCGGCACGAAAACGGGGGTGTTCAAGCAAATGGTAGGCACGGTTGCCTGTGCGTTTAGAAAAACGGTGTTGCATCAACCAAATTTCTCGCATTACTTGGGTAAAACGCTTGGGGATGGTGACCACACGATTTTGCTCTGAAATGACTTGTGACATGGCTTGATCCAAGGCAGGTAGAGGTTCAATGCCTTCTTTTCTTAATGCTTCTGCACGGACAATCAAAGGAAACCATAATAACACAGCATAAATAAAAGCAGGATTTACTGGTTTGTCATCACGAATACGGGTGTCTGTGCTTTCTAGTGCAATGAGTAAAAAAGTATTTACAGGGTGTTTGCTTTGTATTAATGCTGCGGTTTGGGCAAATAAATGGGGAAATAAGCCATATTTTACCAGTAAATTTTGTACTGATGCCCCTTCCCCGCATTGGTATAATTTGATCATTTCGTCAAATAAACGAGAACCTGAAATGTGGCCTATTAAGGGGCTTAATTCCAGCAGGGGTTCGGCTGTTTCAGGTGCGATATCAAAATGTAGTTTTGCACTAAAACGAATGGCCCGTAACATGCGAACGGGATCTTCTTGGTAACGGGTCGCAGGATGACCAATCATGCGAATTAATCGTTGGTTTACATCTTGAACCCCTCCTGTGAAATCTACAATGGATCCATCATCAAGGTTGTAATATAAAGAGTTGATCGTAAAATCACGACGCCAGGCGTCTTCCTCAAGGGTGCCAAAGGTATTATCACGAATCAGCATACCGCGATCATTGGTTAATTGATTGTCATCTTCTGGTTCATGGCCCCTAAAGGTGGCTACCTCAATGATGTCACGATAGTAGAGGATGTGGGCCAATTTAAACCGGCGACCAATGATTCGCGCATTGCGAAACAGGCTTCTGATTTGTGTTGGGGTCGCATTGGTCGCCACATCAAAATCTTTAGGCGATTTACGTAATAGCAAGTCACGCACACTGCCCCCCACTAGATAGGCTTGAAAACCCGAACTATTGAGGCGATTGAGTACTTTTAGTGCATTAGGATTGATATCCGTCTTGGATACATGGTGTTGGCTGCGTGGTATGATGTAACTGTTATTCAGGGCGTTTTTTTTTGCCTTGGATTTACGTAACAGCTTTTTAATTAATTTGATGATGGTCTTCACCCGTAATGATTAAGATTCGCGTGCTATTATATACTGTGTATAGGTATAAAATGAAGTTTTTGGACGATGTTATTTTTACACCAAGCAGTATAACGAAGGTATCAACGAAATGGAACTTATAGATATTGTTATTAGTTTATTGGCCTTAATTGTATTAGAAATTATTCTTGGGATTGATAATTTAGTTTTTTTATCTATTTTAACTGAGAAATTACCCAAGGCGCAACGAAAGCGGGCTCGGCAATGGGGATTAAGTTTTGCTTGGGTGACGCGCTTGATGTTGCTTGCTTCAGCGGTGTTGCTTATCAAACTCAGTCATCCTTTATTTAGCTTAGGTGGTTTTTCATTTTCTATCCGTGATATTTTCTTATTCATCGGGGGGATGTTTCTCATTGGCAAAGCCACCCAAGAAATACATGATGAGGTAGAGAAGGATCCTATTTTACTCAGTGAGCACAGCGTGCGTGTCGCGACATTTAAAGCGGTCGTTATGCAAGTGGCTTTGATGGATGTTATTTTTTCATTGGATAGTGTATTAACGGCAATTGGTTTAACCAGTCATTTTTGGGTCATGGCATTGGCCATTACGATTGCAATAGGTGTAATGATTTATGCCAGTGAAGCAGTCAGTCGATGCATTGAAAAACATCCAACCCTTAAAATGTTAGCCTTGAGTTTTTTGATTTTAATAGGCATGGTATTGGTGGCTGATAGTTTTGCTTTTCATGTGCCGCGCGGATATATTTATTTTGCAATGGGTTTTTCATTGGCTGTTGAGGCGCTTAATATTATTAAGCGCCATCAGAGAAAATAGAGAGCATCAAATGTTATTGATTAAATCCTTTCATATCATCGCGATGGTGGCCTGGTTTGCCGGGCTTTTTTATTTGCCACGCTTATTTGTTTACCATGCAGCGGCAAGTGATCGAATCAGTATCGATCGCTTTAAAATCATGGAGTGGCGTCTTTATTATGCCATCACCTGGCCTGCGGCAATTTTTACAACGGTCTTGGGTGGGGCCTTGTTGCGGGTTAATCCTGACTATTATTTAAAAGCTGGATGGATGCATGCCAAGTTAGGATTGATTGTTTTATTATGGGGTTATCATTTAACCTGCGGCCATTATGTGATGCAGTTTGCGAGTGAAAAAAACACACGTTCAGCCCGTTTTTATCGGATATTTAATGAAGTGCCCACGATTTTATTAATTGCTATCGTGCTTGTGGTGGTGTTGAAGCCGTTTTAAGTTATTGTTGTACACTTCCTAAAGCGGCTTCAATGGTATACTGCGCGCAGTATAAATTACTCTATTTCCATCATTTCAAAATCTTCTTTAGCAGCCCCACAGTCAGGGCAAAACCAATTTTCAGGCACTTCTTCCCAAAGGGTTCCTGCTTCAATTCCTTCTTCAGGCCAGCCCTCTGCTTCGTCATAAATAAATCCACAGATGACACAAATGTATTTTTTATAAGGGTGCATCGATATCGCTCATTGTTAAAAAGAGGGTAATTTAGCTAGTGTTTGCGTGGATGTAAAGTTATTTTCTAGGTTAAATTGATCATTAGGTGGTTTCTCAATATACTTTGCGCAATAAAATTCCCCTTTTTTCTGGGATTATGAGGGTTACACCATGAGCGATGCGTTAAATAGGATCCGGTCACAGGCAATGTTTGCAGAAGCACAAGCCGTTATCCCAGGCGGTGTGAACTCTCCTGTTCGTGCATTTAAAGGGGTTGGCGGTGAGCCTTTGTTTTTTAAGGAAGGAAAAGGCGCTTACTTGATTGATGTGGATAATCAGCAATATATCGATTACGTAGGCTCATGGGGTCCATTGATTCTAGGTCATTGTCACCCACGGGTTATTGCAGCTGTCACAGCGGTTTTACAACATGGCATGAGTTTTGGTGCCCCTACGGAACTTGAAATTCTATTGGCGAATAAAATCATTTCATTAATGCCTTCTATTGAAAAAATACGCATGGTCAATTCGGGCACTGAAGCCACCATGACAGCGGTTCGTTTAGCCCGAGGCTTTACAGGGCGCAATAAAATAATAAAATTCAATGGGTGCTACCATGGCCACAGCGATAGTTTGTTGGTTAAAGCAGGTTCTGGTCTTCTCACCTTCGGTATTCCTTCAACGCCTGGGATACCTCCCAGTATCACTGAGCACACGCTGATAGCCAATTATAATGATTTAGAGCAAACCGCGCGTTTATTTGAAGCCTACCCTACCGATATCGCCGCCGTGATTGTTGAGCCGGTGGCCGGAAACATGGGTTTTGTATTGCCTAAACCTGAGTTTCTTCAAGGTTTACGTCAACTCTGTGATGAATATCAAGCGGTTCTTATTTTTGATGAAGTCATGACGGGATTTAGAGTGGCCTTGGGTGGTGCGCAAGCAGTTTTTGGTATTCGACCTGATCTCACCACCTTGGGCAAAATCATTGGTGGTGGGATGCCGGTGGGGGCCTTGGGTGGGAAAGCATCCATCATGAATGCGCTAGCCCCTGATGGCCCTGTGTATCAAGCGGGAACGCTCTCTGGTAATCCGCTGGCCATGGCGGCAGGGCTTGCTACTTTAACTGAAATTGAAGCGCCTGGTTTTTATGATCACCTCACTCTCATTTCCGCACGGTTGATTGAATCGCTTGCTGAGGTGGCTGCAGCTAAAAAACTGCCCTTTTGTGGTGCATCATTGGGGGGAATGTTTGGCTTTTGTTTTAATGATAAAAATCAAGTCATGGATTATGCGGATGTGGCTGCTTCTGATGAAGTCTTATTTAAACGGTTTTATCATGGGATGTTGCAGAAGGGGGTTTATTTTGCGCCATCCATGTATGAAGCTGGGTTTGTTTCCAGTGCTCACCAATTGGAAGAAGTGCGGTTGACTCAAATGGCAGCGGATGCTGTGCTAAGTGATTGCATCAGGCATCATTAAAACGGGTTCCGCATGCTTCAGCCTCTAAAATGCGCTAAAATTAATTGGAATGAGCCCCTGCCATCGGTTGACGCGGCACATATTTTTATTGATGGAAATCAATTAATAAAGCGTTGGCAGGGACTTGCTGATGATGCTGTGTTTGTTATTGCTGAGCTAGGTTTTGGTTGTGGATTGAATTTTATACATTCAGTATCGCTCTGGAAAGCCCATGCACCGCCTAGTGCAACGCTTCATTTTATTTCTGCAGAAAAACACCCATGGACACAGGCCGATGTTTCACGTTTATTGGCATCATATCCCGATTTAGATCCATTACAACATGCATTATTAAAGGCTTATCCCCCTCTGATCCCAGGGGTTCATTTGTTGGAATTTAATCATGGACGGATCAACTTAACCCTGATGTTAGGAGACCCCCTAATCGCTTATGAGGCACTCCTGGTTTCAGGGGATCCCGTGCTTGAAAAAACGCTCTTAGCTTACACGATAGATGCTTGGTACCTTAATGTGTTTAAGCCCTGTGCGCGATTATTATCAACAATAAGCCTGCTCTCTAAACCCATGACCACTTTGGTTTCATCGGTGACAAGTGAGCCCGTTCAACAGGATTTAATCGCCTCAGGTTTTGATCTTCAAGTGTCTCACACATCATTTGTGTCATTCATTGCAAGCCCTCGAGAGCCAAAGCCTTCATCGTTATTCAAGCGACATACCCCTTGGCATGTTGCCAACCCTAAAACGCCTGAATCTAAACGGGCCTTGGTGTTGGGCGCAGGGCTTGCAGGATGTTATACCGCTTATGCCATGGCCCGTCGGGGATGGTCGGTGACGTTACTGGATTCAGCGCAGGCGTTGAGTACTGGTGCCTCAGGTAATCAACACGCCGTCCTCTATCCTAAGCTATCGCCTTTTCATTCACCCTTGAATGATTTGATGCGGACGGCTTATCTTTATGCGATTCGCACTTATCCGGCATTCATGAAAGAATCAAGCTTGGGTGAGTTCCTAGGTATTTTACAATTGGCCCATCATCCCAAAGAAGCCCATGCTCAGGAAAAATTAGGTCAATGGTTGGTGGATTACCCCATGCTGGGTCGATTGGTTAATGCAGCTGAGGCTTCAGCGTTAGCAGGGATAGTTTTGCAGTCCGGTGGGTTATTTTTAGGACAAGCAGGATGGATTGATATCCGAATGTTATGCCAATTGCTCGTGCAGCCAGGCATTCAATGGATCCCAAATACCCTTGTGACCTCACTAGATTATGAAGCAGGGGAGTGGCATGTAAACGAACACCATGCCAAGGTGTTGGTGCTTGCCAATGGGCATCATGCGGCATCTTTTCACCAAACGGCGCATCTACCACTAGATGCTGTTCGGGGACAAATGAGCTCGAAAAAGTGTGACCGTTATAGTGAAAACCTGCGAATGCCTTTGTGTGCAGAAGGACATGTTCTACCTGCTGTGGATGGGCATCATACTTTTGGTGCGACTTATCATCGCTTGGATGCTACCAAGGGCTGTCATCGCATCGATGATCAAATGAACCTGGATAAACTTGAATTGATTGCAAAGGAATTTACATCATCAAAAACCATTACAGGACACTGGTCAGGCATTCGTGCCACCACGCCTGACTACCTCCCACTGGTGGGGCCTGTGGCAAAGGTTCATGCTTTTCAAACAGCGTTTAAAGGGCTTGCAACTGATGCCAATCGATGGATTCCATCTGCAGGGACTTATCATGAAGGATTGTATGTTATCTCAGGTTTTGGTTCACGCGGCTTAACCACCATTCCTTTGTGTGCTGAATGGTTGGCAAGAACTTTGAATCAAGAACCCACTGGCTTGTCTCGAGCGATGGTGCAATCATTTTCGCCAGCACGGTTTTTGCGCCGTGATATTATTCGTGCTCAGGGGGAGTTGCTATCCTAAAATCCCCATGTTAAAAATGCAGTTCATCCTGTCAAGGAGTGCGTGCTGATGACAAGTTCTATGGGGAAACGATTTAAAAAACTGGTTCAAGAACAGGCCCCTTTGCCTATTTTAGGGACTATCAATGCCTATTCAGCGATGCTCGCTGAAGCCGCCAATGGGCAAGCCATTTACCTATCCGGTGCAGGGGTGGCG
The DNA here is from genome assembly GCA_947474165.1 of Legionellaceae bacterium. GTDB lineage: Bacteria > Pseudomonadota > Gammaproteobacteria > Legionellales > Legionellaceae > CANJHO01. The sequence continues at coordinate 15,938 of CANJHO010000023.1, read as the reverse complement.
AATGCTTCTTATGGGTTGCCTGATTTAGGAATGACAGGATTGGCTGAGGTCTTAGAAGATGTTCGACGCATTACTGCTGCTTCAACCTTACCCCTCTTGGTTGATATCGACACGGGGTGGGGGCATGCTTTTAATATTGCAAGGGCAGTCAAGCTCATGGAGCGTGCAGGGGTGGCGGCGATTCATATAGAAGATCAAATTGTAGCAAAACGTTGTGGACATCGACCGAATAAAGCCATTGTCTCCCTGAAGGAAATGGGGGATCGTATTAAAAGTGCAGTGGATGCACGGATTGATCCTGATTTTGTGATCATGGCGCGTACAGATGCTTATGCAGTAGAAGGTTTGACTTCTGCATTAGAACGTGCAGAATATTGTATCAGCTTAGGTGCTGATATGATTTTTCCTGAATCCTTAACTACACTTGAAGAATATAAGGCATTTACAAGCCATTTAAAGGTTCCAGTGCTGGCAAACATCACCGAATTTGGAAACACACCAATGTTCACACGTGATGACCTAAAAGCTGCAGGCATCGGGCTAATTTTATATCCCCTGAGTGCTTTTCGTGCGATGTCTTTTGCGGCATTAACGGTTTATCGGACCATTGTAGAGGAAGGCACACAAGCCCCCTTGTTAGATAGGATGCAAACGCGGGATGACTTATACACGGTATTAAAGTATCGTGAATTTGAAAATAAATTAGATCAATTGATGGAGAGTCAGGATGATCAATAAATCGGCGGGCTTGGCTGGGGTGACTGTGGGGGAATCGGCAATAGCCACCGTAGGGCAGGCAGGGAAGGGTTTAAACTATAGAGGGTACTCTATTGATGATTTGGCAGCCAATGCCGCTTTCGAAGAAGTTGCTTATTTATTGCATTATGGACAATTGCCAACAAAAACAGAGTTAGCTACTTATATTAAAAAATTGGTTGGTTTAAGAACATTACCTGAAAAGCTTAAGCAGGTATTGAAGCTCATCCCCAAAGAAACCCATCCCATGGATGTGTTACGAACAGGTTGCTCGATGTTGGGAACGCTTGAGCCTGAAACGAATTTTTCAGAGCAGTATGATATTGCTGATCGTTTGCTGGCTTTGTTTCCTGGGATCTTGTGTTATTGGTATAACTACCATTTTTTTGGTAAAGAGATTCTTGGTGAAAGTAATGAGTCAACCGTTGGAGGACATTTCTTAGCCTTGCTTCACGGACATGAACCGTCAACACTGCATCGCAATATGATGAATGTATCCCTTATTTTATATGCAGAGCATGAATTTAATGCATCAACGTTTGCAGCCAGGGTAACAGCGGCCACACTTTCTGATTTTTACTCAGCCATCACGAGTGCAATTGGAACCCTTCGAGGTCCCCTACATGGGGGTGCTAATGAAGCGGCCATGGAGTTAATCTCACGCTTTAAAAATCCTGATGAGGCAGAGCAGCAGTTGATGATTTTATTAAAGAACAAAGCTAAAATAATGGGGTTTGGTCATCGAGTCTATAAAGATTGCGATCCGCGATCGGATATTATTAAAGTATGGGCAAAAAAACTGGCTTTGGCCCAAGAGGAGATCCTACTGTATAAAATAGCCGAGCGCATTGAGACCGTGATGTGGCGTGAGAAAAAATTATTTCCTAATCTCGATTTTTATAGTGCTCCTGCTTATTATTTTTGCAAGATCCCAACGCCTTTATTTACGCCAATTTTTGTGATGTCGCGGATTACCGGGTGGTCTGCGCATGTCTTTGAACAACGAGCGGACAATCGGCTGATTAGGCCATCCTCCACCTATATAGGTCCTGAGCCAAGGACCTATATTGCCATTGATGCGAGAGATGAATAACCATGATGCACACGGCCTTTGTTGAAGACAATCTAAAGCCTCCTTATGATGCGGTGATGATTGATTTGGTAGATTATGTCCTAAGAACACCCATTGATAGTGCGCTGGCCTATGAAACAGCGCGACTTTGTTTAATGGATACCTTGGGTTGTGGTTTATTGGCGCTTAATTTTCCTGAGTGTACTAAATTGTTAGGTCCTATTGTGCCTGGGGCAACGTTGCCGGGAGGTGCTCGTGTACCGGGTACAAATTTTGAACTTGACCCAGTGCAGGCGGCCTTTAACATCGGTACGATGATTCGTTGGCTTGATTATAATGATACTTGGCTTGCTGCAGAATGGGGACACCCTTCGGATAATTTGGGTGCGATATTGGCAGTGGCAGATTACATCAGTCGTCAAAATCTACAGCAGGGAAAGCCTTCGCTTTCTATGCACGATGTATTGACCGCGATGATCAAAGCCCATGAAATTCAAGGCTGTTTAGCCCTTGAAAATAGCTTTAATCGGGTGGGGCTTGATCATGTTGTTCTGGTTAAAATAGCGAGTGCGGCCCTTGCTGCCCAACTCATGGGTGGTGATAGAGACTGTCTTCTTCGAACGGTATCCCAAGTGTTTGTCGATGGACAAAGTCTACGGGCCTACCGGCATGCCCCGAATGCAGGCTCACGAAAGTCATGGGCTGCAGGGGATGCCACTGCACGCGCGGTTCGTTTAGCACTCATCGCATCAACGGGTGAAATGGGTTATCCCAGTGCGTTAACAGCGCCAATATGGGGGTTTTATGAGGTATTTTTTAAGGGGAAGGCATTTCAGTTTCAACGCCCTTATGGCAGTTATGTCATGGAAAATATCCTGTTTAAATTGTCTTATCCCGCTGAGTTTCATGCCCAAACAGCTGTAGAATGTGCCGTCTTATTGCATCCACAAGTACAAGCACGTCTTAATGACATTGCTCGAATTGAATTGGTGACCCACGAATCAGCCATTCGGATCATCAGTAAACAAGGTGCGCTCCATAATCCAGCCGACCGTGATCACTGTTTACAATATATGGTTGCGATTGGGTTACTTTATGGTGATTTAACAGCTGATCACTATGAAGACACCATTGCAGCAGATCCTCGCATCGATGCCTTGCGTGAAACAATGGTGGTGAGTGAAAACACAATGTTTTCAAGAGACTATCATGATCCTGATAAACGATCGATAGCCAATAGTATTCAGTTAATCTTCAAGGATGGCAGCGTGAGTGAATTAGTCACTGTAGAATATCCTATTGGCCACCGGCGTCGCCGGGAAGAAGGGCTACCGGTGTTACTTCAGAAATTTAAACGGAACTTAAACACCCGCTTCACCCCTGAAAAAACAGAAGAAATCTTAAATAAAATGAACGACACCAATAGGCTGTCTGCAATGTCAGTTGTTGATTTTATGTCAATGTGGGAAATATAAGTCCGAGCCACGACCATTTTGGGAATACGGTCGTGGCAGAGAGACAATGTATACTGCGTGCAGTATAGTTTAAGCTTTAGATTTTACTTTACGAATTCGTTCAGCTTCTGTGGATAGGGTATCAAAATATTCATACGACATATAAAAATTACCATTATCTCCGGCAGTACTTCCCCATGAATTTCTTAAGGTCAACAATCCTTTGTGTTGGCGTCCTTTGTCATCAACAGCGATGGCATCGTCATCAAAGCCTGTGATCACCATGGCATGCCCACCCAATTGGAAGTTTGGATTATAGCCATTTAAAAAGTCGATGGTGTCTTTTTTAATTTCAGGCGTAAATATCCAGGTGTCATTTGCCGTGTTGTGCTGACCCACAGCACCCACAACCCCTAAATTCAGATCAACTAAAATCACACCAAATGAAAGCCGATCTTTTGCATTTAAAGTTGCTTTAACTGCCAAAAGTGATTTGTCTTCATCCACGGAATAAGTTGTCATGACGCTAGTCCAGTCTACTGTTTTTTTGATTGATTCACTGAGTTGGTGATAATCGATTGGCGTCATTTCTTGTTTAGGTGATTGATTCGCCAGTAGAGGATATTCAGTCAAGCTCCCGCAACCTTTTTCTTTTTGTGTTGATTTATTGATGACACCAAATATATTGATTTCATTTAAAATCATTGAGTTAAAAGAGCCATTCCAACCACTTTTAATATAGGAATTCGGCTCAAGAAAATTACCCAACTGCAATAAGCAGAGTTGGCTAATATAGTCGCCTTTATTCAGCGCTGCATCGACGGCCGCAGTCACTGCAAACGTAGCACAACTCCCATGACGACCTTGATCTAATACCGGCACATTATTCATGCCGAGTTGAACTTTATTGGGAAGATTGGGTGAGTTAAAAAATTGTTCGTTGGATTCTATGGCGCTATCAATGTGCTCACTCATTGCCTTCTGCATTGTATCGGATAGCTCGAGTTTTAATAATTTAATTTGTTTCATGGGGGACGCAACAGCGCGCCGTAGTGAGGTGCTTGGAGACTTCAGCACATAATCTAGGGTACCAACGATGTTAATGTCGTCAGCAAACGCGGTGCTGCTGATAAATGAAATAAAAAATGCCCATCTTGTTAACTTCATGATTGGTATCCCCATTGAGAAAGCTTGTTGAGCCAAAACAGCGCAACTTATTCGCTATCATAACGAAATGATTGAATGGGATCAATGGATATTGTTTAACTTCTCTATTCCCTAACGGTTGAGGCTCCGTTTAACTTTATACAAACTGCATAAAAATACATTGTAATGCCTGTTTCAGAATGCTAATATTGCGCCATTTTATGAAACTACAAGGATGTTTTGTGACTAAAAAATCAGAGGCGCTTCAATTATTTATTGAAATTATTACGGATGAATTTATTCGTGAATTACAATTTTATTTAGATGCGAGCTCAGGTCGCACCAGTTTACGTGCTGATTTTACCGATAAACTCATTAGTCTTGCAAAAATTCCCATGGATAACTTAGTCGATAAAATTCCAATTCCTGGTTTGGGATTAATTACGGAAGTAATCTATCAAGGGATTGACTGGCAAAATGATCAAAGGAAAGATGAGGTTCTTTTGCATGCACAAACCATAGGTTATGGCATTGAGCCTGAAAAACTACGTATTATGTTAGAAAGCGTTGGAATGGAAGCAGCTTGTAGGTATCAATATTGGATTACCACCTGTCTCGTAGCTGATCCCGTGGAAGGCATTATTCCTTTTGCAAAAACCGGGGTTGAACGGATGCTTGAGTATGTCTTGCGAAAGCGTTTACCGCTATCGATAGAGCATTTGTTACAAGGCCTTATTCTGGGTCGGTCAGGGGCATATATTTCAGGTTTTAATAATACAAAATTAAGTGTGGTCGAGGAAAAATCACCCCACGGGCTCATAGAAAAAACCAAAAACTTTCTAGGATTAGGCAGATATTCTGCTGAGGGAGCGTATGAACGAACGGGCCTTCGCACTTATGATGGCAAATTATGGGCTTTAAAAGATAAAAATAAAACGGCAAAACAGTTGGCCTATCAACGGCATAAAACATTGGAAGCGGTGAATATAAACCCCTACTTTAATGCGGGTTATACTAAAATCATCCATCAAAACGACCCAAAATATGGGCATGTTTTAGTCTCAAGAATGTTATGGCAAGCCCTGTATGGCCATTTAGAGGAAGAAGAAACGCACCAATCACCCACTGAATTAACACCCAATTTTCAAATGAAATTAAGTGAATATGCACCTGCTTGGCTTAAGATCACGAGAAAAGAATTAGATGATTATTTAATTCAACGACAACAAGAAGAAGGATTATCCCTACTCACCTATTGCCAAAGACTTAAAGCAACCTATAAAAGCGTCGAACGTATTTTTTATTCCGCTGATGAACAACCAGTAGAATGGGATTTAAGGGCACTGTCATTAGAAGGGGCTGATTTTTCGAATTGTGTCTTTAATCATTGTCTATTCGGTGGATCACTGAAAGGCACAAAATGGCAAAATGCATACCTTCGTGAAGCTGATTTTTCTGATGTGAGTGATGCAGAAGATATTGATTTTAGTAGCGCACACATGGAGTTTATTAAGGCGCCTAAAATTGATTTTGGAAAGAGTAATTTTAAACAAGCAAAATTACTTTATGCTGATTTGTCTAATGCGAAAATCTTAGGCGAAACCATCGGTGCTGTATGGAATAATGCAAACCTGACCAATATTCAGGCCAATGATCTAGAGACGATTAGAGCCATTCAAAAAGAACAGGGTCAATTTGCCAAAGAACAGGCAGAATCACTCTATAAATTATCAAGTATGCAAGCCCATCAACAACAAGAAATCATCGATTTACGGAATGATTTGATGCGGATTCAATCGACCTTATCGGATCTATCAATCGATGAAAGTAGCAGTGATGTGCTGGAACCCTCTGATTTGAAAAAATTTGAAACCTTATCGGCCACCTTACTTCAAGAACAAATTGCAAGGCTCGCCTTTACACGGCACTGTACTTTATCTTTAGAACGCCTTTCTCATGCGGCGAGGATGGGAGAACAACGCGATAGCGAGCAGGCGGCTCACATTGAACAATTGAATGCTAACATTGCAGCGATGAAGGAAAAACAATCCCAATTCACACGCTTCATACAAGAGACCCACGCTTTATCGGATAAGGTTGCCAGCAATGAGGTGAAAGTTGGTGAATTAGAAGCCAATTTGTCGATAATAGTACAAAATTTTGAAAGCCGTTTTGCTGATTTAAGCGATCAGGTGCAAACCTTGGATGCAAGGGTTGATAGGGTTGAAAAAATTGCTAAACAGGAAACCATTGAGGGACTTTGCAAACAACTTCAAACCTATGCTGAACATTCATGGAATAGTTTGGAGCTGGCTCAATTAGCAAATTTTTATATCCCTTTAGATGCACAAGAAAAGAGTCTTTTTCAAGGGGGATCAGTTGATTTAATGGCGAAGATGGAACACTTTCTTTTTAGCAAGGAAAAAGTCAATGCGCGTGTGTGCATCCTATTTGGAGAGGCTGGCAGTGGAAAAACTTTATTTGGTTTAATGTTGCAAAAACACTTATGGGATCTATCGACCCCATCCGACACCAGCGCACCCACCATCATTCCTATTCGTATTGAAATGAAACGATACAATAAGGAATCTGCTAAAGATTGTGTGAATACATGCTTAAAAAAAGATTATAATTTAACGGAAGAAGCCATTCGCTCCCTACAATGCTCCAACCATCAATTTATATTTATTTTTGATGGGTTTGATGAATTAGAAGGGGGGGGGATTGTCAAGCTTTATCAAGACAATCGATTGGATCAATGGGGCATTAATCCCAAAGTGATCATTGGATGTCGATCGAATTATTTTGCTGATAAACCTTATCAAGCCCTATTAGGGCCAGGAGGTGAAGGCAATAATGAGCATGTCAGTGAACTACATATTTTGCCTTTTAGCCCCATTAAAATTAATCATTATTTGACATTATGTGCTGAAAAAGGTGAGTTAGAAGGTGGCACCGTAGAAGATTACGAAACCTTTCTTAAAGAAACGCCAGGGCTCTCCGAACTCATCAATACCCCATTTTTGCTTAAAATATATATTAATGCCTATCCAGGTCTAAAACAGAAAACGACAACGATTGTTCGTATCGATCTCTATGATCTATTTATGCATGCATGGTATAAAAAAGAATCGCAGAAATTGATGGATAGTGGTGAGTCGACTGCGGCCAATATAGAAAACATTTTTGAACGCTTCGGAAGAGAGTTGGCTTTTGCGATGTATGAGGACCTTAAATATGAAGTCACTTATTATCATGACACTGAATCCCAATGGGGCGATGAGTTAGGGCCAATGAATACCCTCTTAAGTAACCAAGATAAATGGAGGCGATTTTTTTCAAGTGATGACAAGAAAACGGTGCTTGCGAGGCGTGGTTGTCCCTTGCGATGTGTGAATGGCACAACGTATAGTTTTATTCATCAATCATTTCTAGACTATTTTGTTGCTGATAAATTGTGGGACTTATTAATCCATCAACCCCAGGTGCAGCAAACGCAATGGGGTGTGCGTTGTTTAACACAAAAACCTAAGATGCAAGATGTTATTCAATTTTTAGCAGACAGGATTCGTACTGATCCCCAAAAACAGCTAGCGATTGCTAATCTTTATGCCATGATTGAACAATCTAAACGAAAACTAACCGATGGCTTAGGCACTGCTGAAAAATTAATGACAATACAAGCCGCCAGCAATGCCATGACGGTTTTAAATTTTGGCTCAGTTGCGTTTACCCTAAAGGCCATCAAGACGCCTTGTTTTTTTAGGGAAATTCAAGTACCCAATGCTGACTTGAGCACCGCTGAATTATCAAATATAGATTTCACTGGTGCGGATTTATCTAATGTCAACCTAACTGGCGCAAAATTACGCAATGCTGTTTTAGATCATTGTATTTTAACCAATATTGATGTCAAACAATTTCCTATGTTAAGCACTAAATCCCCAGTGGCTTGTGTTGCCTACTCTAATAACGGGAAATGGATGGCTGCGGGATGCGGACAATTTATTCAATTGTATCGCCAGTCAAAATGGCATTGGAAAGCCGTTGTAAGACTGGCTGCTCATAAGAAAGATATCACGAGCCTTTGTTTCTCCCCAGACAGTACACAGTTGGCATCCGTAGGGATGGATCATCATTTACAACTCATGACGATTGGGGATGACACCCTTACTTTGGGCTTATCTTTTAAGAAGGGCCACAAAGGGCCTGTTAGAAGCGTTGTTTTTTCACCGGATGGTCGGTTCATTGCCACGGCAGGCAATGATAAAACGATAAGAATTTGGGATGTGATTAGCACCAAGAATCGGCCACTCAGAGGGCACACCCGGATGATAACAGCGCTTGCTTATACACCCAATGGTCAAGCACTTATTTCAGGCAGCATCGATAGAAAGGTGTTGCTTTGGGATGTCGCGAATGGAAAGCAAATTCGAAAATTAGCAACTAAAATTTTAGGGATCAAATGTCTTGCCGTATCGCCGGATGGCACAGAGGTTGCTGTGGGTAGTTCAGATAAAGCCATACGGATTTTATCAGTCGAAAATGGTTTACAACGCACCTGGTTTAAGGGACATACAGACACCATCAATGCCCTTGTCAACTCACCCAATGGACAAAAGTTGGCCTCAGCCAGTGATGATAAAACCATAAGGCTTTGGGGTGTTAAAGATCAGGCTGCGGGGCGGACCTTAGAAGGACATGAAGGGGGCGTCACCAGCATTGCGTTTTCTTCAAATGGAAATCAATTGGTATCGGGCAGCAAGGATAAAACATTGCGATTATGGAGTATTGATAACACGGTTGGCCCATTATCAGAGGGGCATTCAAAGCCTGTCAATAGTATTGCTATCTCATCGAATGGTTGTCAATTTGCCTCAGGCAGTGATGATAAAAGTGTGCGAATATGGAACATGGATGGAACAACGGAGCGGGTGTTGCGTGATCATACTAATTCCGTATCCAGTGTGGCTTATTCCTCAGATGGCTCAAAGCTGGCATCAGCAAGCTTTGATACCTCAATACGATTATTTAATACTGAGACGCAAGCGCAGATTGTCATTCGTGGGCATAAAGATTCTGTCATAAGAGTGTCTTTTTCGCCTCATGCGAATCAATTGGTGTCATGCAGTGCTGATAGGACGGTTGGCCTATGGGATTTAAATGCATGTGATCATGGATCGCCTCCGCACTTTCTTCCCCTAGCGGATGCTAAAGGAGAGGGGGCCGTTGCAAATGAACCCATGAATTCAGTTGCTTTCTCGCCAGATGGGCAATGGATCGGTCTGGGATATCATGATGGTAGCCTTAGATTAAGGGATCTTCATGGTGAGGCGTCACCGATGATATATCAAGGTCATACCAACGAAATTAGTTGTGTTGCTTTTTCAGCGAATGGTCGTGCATTAGTGACTGGAAGTCTTGATAAAACCTTGCGTCTATGGGAACTAGGGATCCCATTGAGCATGGGGATAGGTCATCATGATGAGGGGGTTAACAGTGTTAGTTTTTCACCAGATGGATGCTCTATCGTTTCAGGAGGTGATGATAAGACGATAAAATTATGGCAGATCAATGAGCCTACGGTCCCAGAATCCGATGGGAATCTGTTAAATCGTTTGTCACTGGTTTCGAGCCTGGTGGGACATAAAGATGCCGTCACTAGTGTTGTCTTTACTTTAGATGGTGAATTCATTATTTCAGGAAGTCGGGATAAAACAATACGGTTATGGCAGTGTGCTGAGCAGGGGAGATGGGTTCCCCTGTGGCAACATCCACGAGACAATAGCTTGATAATGTCAGGCTGCTCAATGCAGGGGATTGTTGGTTTAAGCCCTACTTGTCGTGTATTATTTAGGCAGTTGGGCGCATTGATTGTTGAGCCCGATGAAAGTGACTCGAATAATTCTCCTCCCAAGTCAGCAAATGAGGAGAATGCTCTAACCCTTTCAACAATACAGTTAAGAAGTTCAGAGATTGTCTCTCCACGACGATTGATGCATGGTTCATTACGCCTATCTCGAAAAGATGGAAGGCTTTTAAGCAAACATGGTCTATTTTCGAGTGAGAATTCTCTCTTTAGAGGCGATCGGGAGACTGTAATGAGTCTTGATGTGTTACAAGACCCTAGTGACACACCAGACAATTCATTGATCACAACGTCTTATTTAAGTCGTAGAGGAATGGTTAGATCCAGTTCATTGGATAGCATCTCAATGCATTTGAATCAGCGTAAGGAAGATTTTTTAGCGGATAACATCACCCCTGCAGCAACTCATTTAGAGGATTTAGGATCAGATGATGAAACACTTACCGATAAGGACAATGAAGAGATTGGGTCAATTAATTCAACTTATCCTGCTGTTGTCGAAAAAAAGGGGCGGCGCTATTTTTGCTGTGCTATCAGTTAAAGCCGCTACAATTTTCGATGAAGCCCTGTGGCGGTCATGATTTTTGTGGCAATTTCTTCAATAGAATAGCGGGTTGAGTTCAGAAAAGGGATGTTTTCTTTTTGATACATCGCCTCCACTTCGGCAATTTCAATTCGGCATTGATCGGTTGAGGCATATTGGCTGTTAGGGCGTCGCTCGGTGCGAATATGCTGTAAACGTTCCGGATCAATGGTTAAACCAAACAATTTGTTCTTGTAGGGCTTTAGGGTCTCTGGTAGACAAAAATGAGACAATTCATCATCGGTAAATGGATAATTGGCTGCTAATATACCAAATTGCAATGCCATGTATAAACAACTGGGCGTTTTTCCACAGCGCGATACACCAATGAGGATAATATCTGCTTTATCGTAATCGCGTGTTTTGATGCCATCATCATGATCGAGCGTGTAGTTGACAGCATCAATCCGATGATTATAGGAATCGATGTTGGCCACACCATGTGTTTTACCAACCGTATAAGATGATTTTGCTTGAAGCTCTTCTTCTAGTGGTGCAAGAAAGGTGCTAAATAAATCAAAAACACGGGCCTTGGATTGGGTTATATAAGCATTAATATTAGGGTTCACCATGGTCATAAAGACAAGTGGCCGAACCCCTGTTTCATCAAAGCAGCGATTAATATGGGTATTCAGCTTTTCGGCTTTTTCCATGGAATCCAGATAGGGAATGGTTTCTTTTTCAAAGTTGATGTTTTCAAATTGAGTCATTAAGCTATGCGCCAGTGACTCAGCAGTGATACCGGTTCCATCTGAAATTATAAAAACAAATCGTTTCATCATCATCCTCATTAATCTAGAAAACACAGTAAGGGTTGGCAATTACAAAACTATCTGCTATGTTAATTTTAATCACCTCATCAATTCAACCCAAGGGACAGAAAGGTCATCATGGAACAAGATCGTTTTCAAAAAAATAGTACCCTATTTATTGTCGGAATGCTCTCATTGATTGCCAGTATGATTTTGTTCGCGATTAGTTTTTACATTATGCCCCATCTGTTGTTTGGTTGGATCTACAATGTACCAGGATTCATCATTCATTGGGTTGAGTTCGTCCGGGTCGAATATTATTATAGCGCAACGGCAGCAGCTAACCTTGTCTTTTTATTTGTTTTTTTATTGGCATTATTTTTTGGTATCATTGCCTATTATTCTTCAAATCGTATTGATAATGAAATTTATAGTGCAGAATTGCAAGCCAATGAACTACCTGTAAAAAAAAGATCCAATAGAATAGGTGATGGACAGCGTTTAGCATTTAATATTGTATTGATTATCGTGGTTGTTTTAATGATGGCGAGATTATTTGAATGGCTTATGTACACACCACCACCGCCAACAGCGCGCCAAACCAATCAAGTGAATAATATGACGCAAAATCCTTAGGATTCTGCGATCCTTAATTATATTTAGCGAGAGGGCTCCCGATGTGTTTCTTAAGACGATTTAAAATCAATCGATTAACTAAAAAATTAAAGTCCATGCAACAAAGCCGTATTCACAGCCAGCCTACGGAAGAGGTTTTAAAAAAAGAAATCGCAGGTTATCATAAACTCGCTGAAATTTATAAGTCATTGCAAGGGAAGAAAAAATTCCCTTTTGCACATGAAATGGTATTAGAGTGTTACCGCGCAGGGGCCGCTATTGATGATGAAGTTGGCCAATATATTCTTGGAAAAAGTTTATTGGATGAGGCAAAATTTAGAGCGGAATTGCAGGCCAATGGCCTTTTTGCAAGCCCCAGTAACGAGCGCCAGGTGAATCAATATTTTGAGGAGGCGCTGGCTTATTTATCAGCTGCAGAAAAATTAAATCACGTTGAGGCCAAACGCTTGCATGGTTTATGTTATATCAATGGCTGGGGTCTTCAGGTTGATAAAAAGAAAGGTTTTGAATTAATTATTGCCAGTATTGAACAAGAAAACAGCTGGGATAGGGTCCCACAAATTTTTGCTGCAATGGGGCTCAATAAACCTGAGTTTTTTTCTGAATTGACGCAGCATCGCAATAGCAAAGAAAAATAGATTGGGATCGTGTCAATGATGAACTTGCTTAAAATAAAATTTTTTTTTAGCCCAGTGCCTGTGGTTTTAATCTCAATGATATTGAGTGTTTTTTTATTTAAAATATTGGCTGATTCTAATCAGAGCATCATGGCCTTTATTCTCTTTTACACTCTGTTTCTGTATTGGATCAGTGCATTGGTTTTCATTGTTTCAGGATTTCTTAAAAATAGGAGACCCATTTAATATTGGGCCGTAGCTCCCCAGGTGGTGGATAAGTTTTTTATTCAATCAAACTGCGTATACGTCATCCTGAATGCAGTGAAGGATCTCCTGAGTATGGCTCGGATATGGTCAAGTTGAGATCCTTCGCTACGCTCAGGATGACGTACCTGGGGTGTTACATTGGGCCTAAAATTATTTATTTTTGGGCTCAATGATAACCAAGGTCCCATCACTGGTGATCACACCCAACATGATCGCATTGATTAACCGATTGATGTCCACATAATAGTAATTATTATGTGCCAATGGATTTTCTTTATGGGGATCAGCGACAACCACATGGTTTCCACCCTTATCATGGCCACATAAAATAACAAAATGACCACAAGGACTACCCCGAACGTCATCATAGACAGAGACGCCCTCATCGGTATAATACTCACGCAAACATCGATAAAGATAAGTGGCACTTAACCCTGTCATGATAGGAATATTTCTATTAAAATAATGTTCGAGCAACCCTGTCGTTAGGGTTTCAAAGCGCATTTCACCGCCAAGGCTGAAGTATTCAAGACAGGCTTTACTAATACTAACTAGATCCTTGTTGTGTTTATATTTAAGTTGCTCTTCCAATTTGGCACACATTAACTCGTTAACACTCGAACCGTTTAAATCAAACCAACTGGGGTCTACAATGTACAAGTTATTGGTATAGACCGTCACATTAAACCCTTGCTTTAGAGCATGGATTCCTAAGAGGGTCGCCAGTGTGCCGCCTGATAAGGACTTCTTAACTGACCCAATAACGGCTTCATGACTAATATCTAAGCCGTAATGACGATAAATAGCATGTAAGCAAGTCGCGCCACAAGTCTCATCATTTGGCTGTGCATTTATTTTAATATCAATCATCGCAGTCCCCTTTATATTTTGAGTTTGAACAAAGCCAGATGAAAAAAGACACATATGGGTTTGTCCAATGTCCAATTTATATTTATTATATGATTAACTTTAGGATCTGGATGTCTGATTGTCAAGCAGTATGTAGATATAATAACCTTGTTTTAATTTCTTTGCCATCCAGTGCATGATCAATGGCGCGTCGCATGATTCGTTTGGCTGTATTTAATACGGCAATATCTTCGAGATGATCGGCCGCCATCTCGATAAGATGTGCACCATCGATTCCTTTATCTGCCAAAATAAAGCCCTCACCTGTGATAAAGCAATAGCAGTGATTGGGTGCAATAGGTTTTCCCGAGCGCGCCTCATGCGTGAGTGACATGTGATACCCACAGGTTTTTAGGAGTGTCCATTCAAACCGCCTTAATGTGGCCTCCATAGCGAAACGCTCTGGTGCTTGCATTAAGCATGCTAGGGTATGATGATAGGCATTATAGAGTCGCTCATGGGGATCGTGCGGGCGTAAGGCGTGGTGAAGTAATTCGTTAATGTACAAGCCTGCAAACAGTGTCTGGCCGGTGAGTTGTATAGGGGGGGCTGCTGTTTCAAGTTGGCGAACAAAATGGTGGTTGCCGCGGACATCCATTGATAACCACAGTGGGAGGAAAGCTTGAAGCAAGGCTTGCTTCTTCGGGGTTCGTCCACCTTTGTACAAACAATTAACCAAGCCCTGTTCTCGGGTAAAAAAAACGACACGGGCGCTGGTATCTCCCGACCAGTATTTGTGTATCACCCAAGCTTGAAGCGCGTCAGTGATCATAACCCAGTTGTTTTAATAATCGTTCATCATCAGACCAACCTGATTTTACTTTACACCAGCATTGTAAAAACACTTTTTTCCCGAGTAAATGTTCCATTTCAACACGCGCCATACTGGCTATTTCCTTAAGCTTACTGCCTTTGTCCCCAATGATCATGCGCTTATGATTTTCTTTATCCACTAAAATCAGCACATGAATACGAATCAACTTATCTTCCTCTTTATAAGATTCAATATCAACCGTTGTTGAGTAGGGCAATTCCTGACCACAAAGACGGAAAATTTTCTCGCGTACTAATTCCGCACACAAAAAACGAGTGGATCGGTCAGTGAACTGATCCGCTGCAAATAAATGAGGACCTTCGGGCAAAACAGCTTGTAGTTTTTCTTGTAGGGTATCCACTTGGATCCCTGTTTTTGCAGAGATAGGGATAATGGCTGCAAAATGATGCCGTTTGCTCATCGTCTCCAACCAGGGAAGTAGTTTAGACTTGTCGACTATTTTATCTACTTTATTGACCAGCAGAAAACAAGGGACGTTTACTTTTTTAATTAACTCAAGAACGTATTCATCCTCCTCCTCCCAATGTGTCCCATCCACCAAAAAAGCAATGGTATCAACATCACGTAAGACGCTAATGGCGGTTTTATTCATCATGCGATTCATCGTTTTTTTTGAACCTTGATGAATGCCTGGCGTATCGACATAGACAAATTGGTAATCACCATCAGTGCGGATCCCTATGATGCTATGCCGGGTTGTTTGAGGTTTGCGCGATGTTATGCTTAATTTTTGCTCTAAAATTCGATTGAGCAAGGTGGATTTACCCACGTTAGGTCGTCCCACTAAAGCGATGTAGCCACAATATGTTGTCATTAGCAATAAGCCTTGTTTATTTTTAAAACATCTTAACAGTATCCTTTGAATATTTCCAGAGAAAGGCCCTTGATTACAGCTCGACTTTAGCCATTTTTTGCAATTCCGTCATTGCGAGTGAAACGAAGCAACCCAGGAGCTCAAAGTGAGCAACTATAAGACATGAAATCGCTCTCTTCGAACCTCTGGGTTGCTTCGTTTCACTCGCAATGACGGAATTTAAATCAT
>CANJHO010000022.1 GCA_947474165.1 Legionellaceae bacterium | reverse complement strand
GCCGTGGCTGATTAGGACTTGGCGGAATGTGGGTAATGATAAGGCTGCGCTTTGCCCTACGTTTTTTCACCCAGAATTGCCACCCTGATCGCTTAAAAACGCGATCAGGATGACTTGGATTAACGCCTAACTTCGGGCCCGATCTTAAGCTTCTTTTTTCTTGGCTCTTTTGTCGGCTCTTTTCTCACTGGCTGTTTTAGCGGGTTTTTTCTTGGTTTCTTTCTTTTTATCTTGATTTTTACTCATTGTTGCCTCACATCGGTTGGTTTAAAATGATTATTTATCAGCACGAAGCTTATTCTACGCGAAAACATCGGTTTTTTTAAAACTTAATTTTTTCGTTCATAAGCTTTAATTTGCATCAAGGATAACTATTTATTAAATCACATGATACATTAGCGGATACTTGTAATATATATTTTTTAGCCTCTTAAACGGAGTTTTTTAGTGCGATTAATGATTGGATTATTAACGTTATTATTGTCATGGACCTCTCAATCTTCATCTCCTGATGCGTCTAACACCGAACTGCTACACCTTGATTGGCTTGATAGAACCATTCAACCGGGTGAAAATTTTTATGCGTACGCTAACGGGGGTTGGCAAATTAAAAATCCCATTCCACCCGAGTACGCCAGTTGGGGAACTTTTAATCTATTGCATGAGCGTGTTCAAAAAATAATACACCAAATGTTAATCCTCGCCACCCAAAATCAATCGGCAAAGCCAGGAAGCATCGAGCAAAAAGTGGGTGATTTTTATTATAGTGGAATGGATGAATCCACTGTTAATCAACTGGGAATAACCCCATTATCTGATGAATTTAAACGAATTGATGCCATGAAAACTGTCAATGAGTTACAAGCCGTTCTGACGCATTTGCAAGGGATTGGCGTTGATGCCTGTTTTAATTTTGGCGGCATGCAAGATTTTACCCATAGCTCGGAGATGATTGGGGTCGCGGTACAAGCCGGTTTAGGGTTGCCTAACAGAGATTACTATCTGAAAAATGACATTAAATTTAAAAAAATTCGTGCGGCTTATATTCAACACATCACGACAATGTTCGAATTGTTGGGTGAGTCAGGTCCAAAGGCACATGAGGCGGCAAGTATTGTGATGCAGATTGAAATGTTATTTGCAAAACATTCTCTATCACAAATCGAACAACGTGATCCGCATGCAATTTATCACCCGATGAATCTTAAGCAATTGGATGAGATCACCCCTCATTTTTCATGGCAAGCCTATTTTAAATTGATGGGTTATCCAGAAATCGATCATATCAATTTAGCCATGCCAGAGTTTTTCAAAGCATTTGATGCGCTTCTTAATAGTATATCGCTCAATGATTGGAAAATTTATTTACGTTGGCATTTATTGGATAGTTTTGCCCCGTATCTTTCGAGTAATTTTGTTAATCAAAATTTTAAAATGGTTGCAACTATTTCAGGAACTAAAAAACTATTGCCTCGCTGGAAACGGGTGGTGAGTACAGAAAATGGTGCGCTGGGGTTTGCTATTGGCAAGCTCTATGTCGAAAAATATTTCCCATCGAGCTCCAAGCAAGCCGTATTAGAGATTTTAACGAATATCCGTAAGGCATTGCGTGAGGATTTAAAAACATTGGCATGGATGAGTCCAGCCACGCGTGAGGCGGCCTTAAAAAAACTTGATTTAATGGGGGAGCGGGTGGGTTATCCCAGTAAGTGGTGGGATTATTCCAAATTAACTGTTGATAGGGGACCTTACGTTCTCAATGTGATTAGAGCGAATGAATTTTTGACCAAACGGGAACTTGATAAAATTGGAAAGCCCATTGACAAAAGTGAGTGGGCAATGACGCCTCAAACAATCAATGCCTATTATGATCCTTCGATGAATAATATCAATATACCCGCAGGTATTTTGCAATCACCATTTTTTGATCCAGCAGCGCCTCTTGCGGTTAATTATGGTTCAATTGGTTTTGTCATGGGGCATGAAATCACCCATGGATTTGATGATGAAGGGGCACAATTCAATGGCCATGGTAATCTACAAAATTGGTGGACTCCCTTGGATTTAAAGAAATTCAAAGCATCTACCCAATGTATAAGCGATCAATTTTCAAAATATAAAGTTGATGGTAATTTGTCAATTCAGGGGCCATTGGTCGTGGGGGAAGCCACTGCAGATCTGGGTGGCGTGATGTTGGCTTATCGTGCATTTCATGCATCTAAGGCTTATCAAACAGCGGTTTCCATCCATGGTTTTACGCCTGATCAGCAGTTCTTTTTAGGTGTGGCTCATGTGTGGGCCAACAACGTACGCCCCGAACAAATGCAGCATTTAGTAACAGTTGATCCCCATCCTCCTGCTAAATATCGCGTCAATGGGACGCTTGTGAATATCCCACAGTTTAAATTAGCCTTTCCAGTGCCAAAGGGTAGTCCAATGATGAATCAACACGTCTGTGTTATTTGGTAGCGCTGTGTGGTTGATAAAAATTGGGGGCAGAGAATTAAGCTTAATGCGGCTTGCCCATTGAGTGCCGGCGCGTGGCGGGAATCGCTGACATATACTGCGCGCAGTATATGTCAACAGCCCCTAGAAAATTAAATATTTATCTGCTATAAATTTAGTAACGTGCTGGGATGGAGGCTAGGATAACGTGTTAATAAAAGGGATGATGACATTACGCATTAATCTAATAACTTTTGTTTTGTTATTGCCATTAACAGCATCTGCCTTGCCCGAATTTGATCAAATTCCTACTTTAACCTTTGCAGATCACATTCATTTGTTACATGCAAAAGATCCAGTGGATGGCGGTTGGCTTCCTGATCTGATGGGATTACCGGACCAAGCTGAGGTCGATGCCCTTACTCAGCATGCATTCGAAGTGATGAATAAAAATCAAGATAAAAGTTGTACTTCGATGAATATATTTTTAAGACAGTTAATTTTTCAACATTTTGTCATCTATCAACAAATGGCCAATGCTCAAGGTAGTTATTTTGATGCCCAAGTTGCAGGCCAATGGGCACATATTCTGGGGATGATCAACAAAGAAAGTGGTGGTGATTCGACGAATATCATGGACATGAGCAACCATGAAATAGCGACCTATCGGTCTAACGCGGATCTAAAGCATTGGGAAGAGATCTTAAGCCTTACACTCCAAAGTCGAGTCAAACTGAATTATCAAACGAACTTTGGACTCTCTCAAACCTCAGCTGATCGATTATTTATGGCTATTAAGCTCGCGGACACAGAGAAAAATAATACAACTTTTTTAGAGGGGAAAGAGGGTGTTTTAACACCAGGAAAGCAAAAATTAAATACAGCCATTGCTATTCGAAGATTAATTTGGTTTTATCAAGATTTTGCGCAAGGCCGAATCACTCAATCTGATATGCGAATTCATGAACGCGATCTTGCCAAGCCTGAATTTTATGCAAGAAGCCAAGCTGGGTTAAAGATGGCTCTTTTATATTGTGGTACGCACTTTATGTTTCGTGATGGGAAAAACAGCGAAAAATTAGATTCAGATCTTCAGGATGCGATGGCATCGATAGCCTATTGTAAATTTGGGAATGCAACAGTTGGATATGGCCAGAGTGAATTTGACGAAAAGTGCTTTGCATCGTGGGTTACATTGTGTCCTGCTTTAAATATAGATATTGCGACCCTCACGCCACTGAGTTATTTCGCAACGCGAAACGTAAACCCTGTTTGTGAAGAGACCTTTAAACAGCTGTTGGTAAAAAAACCAGCGAATCTCGGTGCTTTATCGACCATTCGGTCTTTTATTGAAAGTCCGTTAACAGCCAAAGGTAGGATTGGTGATTGGATTGCATCCAGATTTAATCGATGATGAAGCATAAAGCAATGTATCTATCTCTAGCAACGCTGGTGTTGTTGGGGATAGGCTTTTTTTTATGGAAGCTTAAGCCTCATCCCATCAGGCTGAGAGTCGTCTCTTTTTCTCTGTTGCCTGGTTGGGCTAAAACAGATACTAAGCTATCATTTTATACGTTTCAGCGCTCCTGTAGAACCTTCTTAAAACAAGATCCTGATAAATCAGTAGGGAGTGAGGCGGTTGAGTTACAAGTGAAAGATTGGCAACCTGCTTGTAAAGCTGCCTTGTTGGTTGATGGCGATTCAAATAAAAAAACGAAGGCTTTTTTTGAAGCGTGGTTTAAACCCGTTGAATTTTATGACATCAAATCCATTAAGGGGTTGTTTACCGGATATTACATGCCGTTATTAAAGGGTAGCTTAACTAAAACTGAAACCTACAATGTGCCAATCTATGGCTTACCCAAGGATATTGTCCTTGTTAATTTAGGTTTGTTTGATAAAAGCCTTAAAAATCGGCGAATTGTGGGTCGAGTTAACGGCAATAGGCTGATGCCTTATTATACCCGTGAAGAAATTAATCAGGGTGCCATTGCCAAGGTGGCACCAGTTCTCGCATGGATTGATAGTCCTGTTGATCTCTCTTTTTTAGAAATCCAAGGATCAGGGCACATTGTGTTCTCTGATGGAAATAAATTGGCCATCAATTATGTGGCTGAAAATGGAGCCCCTTATGTTTCAATCGCAAAGGTCTTGATTGACATGGGCGTGATGACACGAGATAACGCTTCTATGCAGAACATTCGGACTTACCTGGAGGCCCATCCGAAAGTGCTTCATGTGATTTTAAATCAGAATAAGTCATTTGTTTTTTTTGAACGCCTACCCCATGCTGCAGCCTTAGGTGCCCAAGGGGTGGTGTTAACTCCAGGTTATTCGCTTGCCATTGATCGCAAATGGGTGCCATTGGGCGCACCCATTTGGCTTAATACAGCGCGGCCTTCTGAAAAATCAGAAGCTCAACGTCCATTTCAACGGCTGATGATAGCACAAGATACGGGTGGGGCCATTCGCGGTGCTGTTCGAGGCGATGTGTATTGGGGTGCCGGTGTGAGGGCTACTTCAATTGCGGGAAGAATGAAAAATCCTGGCCATTATTGGTTATTATTACCTCAACACACCGTGAGGCGGGTTCTAAGCAGGCTGCATTAAGTATCTATCATTTTATTCACCCATATTGATGTAATGTTATACTGCGCGCGCGCAGTATACATCAGCCTAAGCACATTTTGCTGCCTTATAGTCCTCATGATTTTGTTTCAACTCAGAAGGGTGGTCAACAAGCTTAAGGGTGCGTTGAATATCAATTATTTTTGCTTTGGTTGCAAAGAAGGTGATTCTTTCTAAATGATAGGGCGAGCCTGTTTCGCCTTTTTCCATAATCATTTGTTTGGTTTCTTGAGTGGTTTTAAAGAGCTTGTTTGTTGTAGGAGGCGGCCTATTTTCTTTTGGTTTTTTTAGGTCTTGCTTAATTTTATAATATTGATTCAATTCTTGGTAAGAAAAACTCGCTTCAGCCTGGGTTTTATAAATATCCAATTCTTTATTTCGTTCAGTTTTTGTTAAAACAGGATCATGGCATCGCGCGGGTTTGTCTTGATTATAGCCTGTTAAAATAAGAAGGCTATCGACAAACGTTTTAAGAATATCCAATGTTAAAGGAATGGCGGCAACGCTCAGCAAAAGGATCGGGGCAAGGCTTGGAAAAAGAATAACACTGGCAATAAAGCAGGCTGTTAGCGCGAGGGCTACTAATCCGAACACAAGACTTTTTACAGGATGCGTTTTCAGTACCAGTAAAAATTGAGACAAGGGCGTGTCATTGGTCACGATATCAGCAGCGAATTTTCCGATTAAATACCCTGTAATCACAGCTGGAACTAGCACGTTAATCAGGAGTGATCCAGATAGGGCAATGAGCAGAGAGGGAACATTGGTTAAGAGGCCCACCATGAGAAGTGTCATTGCAAGTGGCAGTTTATGATTGAAAATAAAGTGATTCAATGGGCGGATAACATAACGCCAGGGAACCATGACAAGGTAATAGACAGCACTTCGGCTTAAAACATAAAGCCAGAAATTACGTGATTTTCTTTCTTCATTATCAAGCGCTGTATTGACCACAATAAACTCTGTGTTAGCAAAGCCTGCATAATTTAGCGCATGATGCGTGATTGAATTAGGTCCTTTTATATTATCAGGTGGGTTAATGTCTAATACGTGCCAGTCAGGCTTCCATACACCAAACCGTGAGACCGGATCGTCTCTTTGTTTTAAAATAAAAACGGGCGGCTTTGTTTCAAGTGTATCCCAATGATCAAATTTGCTTTTGCGCCAGGGATCGTATAAACCAGGCGGATTGAGTGCATGCACGCTAGATAATTTATCCCCTTTGTCGATAGCCAATAGCAAGGATAATCCCCCGCCTAAACTGGTCCCACAGACATGAACCTTTTTAGATTGCTCATCAAGCCAGCGTGTAATCCTGCGTTGACCTGTGCGATATAATTTTTTTCCTGCCGTTTCAAAGGGTTCTAAATCGGTGTTAACGGTCGTTGCAAAGCCTTGACCCGCGGGATAGGTTGTTCCCATAAAAACCAAATGAGGTTCTGCATCACTATTTAGAAGGGGCTCAAGACCATAAGCAAAGACGCGATCGTCATCTCTAAGAAATAATTTTTTAAAGCCAGACGTGGGGGTTAATTCTATCGGGGTAATTTTATAATCAACGAGTTGCCACGTGCCATGAATATACTGAGGAATAGCCAAGGACTCATAGGGTGTCATGTCTGCAAAAGGTGTAAAAGCAAGGCAGTTGCTAATGAATATTTCAGCCTGGCGTTGTTGTTTTTCGCTAAGTGGTCCGTGTTTTTTCAATTCGGAACAAATATGTTTAAATCCTTCTTGAAAAGCTGCACGCATCGCTTGGGTAAGCTGATGATCCCGCGCTATAAATACAGCGCGAAATGTTTTCATCGTTAAAAGTTGGGTCCAATTTTTATTCCAGCCCATCATTAATAAACGCAGCAGATTGCGTGTTTGAATGAGTTGATTTTCAGCGGGTGTTGAGGCATTTTCTGCTTCAAATTCGGGCGAATTAAAAAAATTCAGCTCAAGCCCACCTGCATAATCTTCACCATCTACCATTAGAACAGACCTTTAAAGTAACACAATTTTATGATTGTATCAGATTGCTCTTAATTTTAACAGCTTAAATCTAAGCGCAATCTAAGCGCAATCTAAGCGCCAACCCGAAGATTCAATGTTGACGAGGCACTAGATCCGATCCTCTGTAATATTAATCATCATTTGTAATGCACGTTTTGCATTGTCAATGACAAAGCCTTGGTCTATTTTTTGTAATCGATGGCGCGTGCCTGTGAATTCGTTGACAACATCGCCTGCTTTCACTTCGTTATAAGCCATTTTTTTCCCTTGACGCAGCAAATCAAGTAAGGCAACCAAATGAGGGGGATCATTGCGTGACATGGTAGCGCAGCCGCAGCCGATGCCTTTGGCTTCTGTGGACTTGGGTGCTTCAGCCAGATTAACAACGTCAATGCCTAAAGATTTACAATGTTGTTTTAAATTGTCGACCATGTGATTTTCAGTGCCAATGGCATAGTGCTTGGTGCCCGCACGGTCATTGATGACATAATCCCAAATGAAGGCAGTGGAGCCTGCATATTGTGCCACGCGGATGACGGCATTGCGGCATTCTGGGTGAACGATGGTTGTATAGCCTAGGGAATGCCAATGCGTACACATCTCAGGTTCATAGAGGGTATGCACAGCACATTGACTGGCAAAAAGGATTAACTCCGCCTCATCAAAACGTGCTAGGGTTTTTTGATCCTGATTTGCTAATGAATATTGTGCACCCGCAGTACCCCCAGGCCAGTAGGCTATTTTATTGATTCCTAGCCAGTAGGCTACATTTTCACCCATGTGTTGATCGGGAATAAATAGAATTTTCTTTTTTTGTAATCGGGCCCATTGGAAAATTTTCTTAACATTGGAACTGGTACAAACAGCACCACCCTGTGCCCCTGTCATGGCTTTTACTCGACCGGAGGTATTCATATAGCACACGGGTAAAATATTTTCAGCACCATAGCGCTCATTGAGATCTAAAAAAGCAGGCTCAACCATAAAATCTTTTGCAAACATTTCCATGGTGCAACCTGATTTGGGATTGGTGATGTAAACGTGTTGGTGTTCATTGGCCAAAATGCTAATGGATTCTGCCATGAAATGGACAGCTGACTCAATGATCACTGATTTTTCAGGGTGGTTGGCGGCCATTAAAGCAAGTTGGTAGGAGTCCCCGATGTGTCCACCAAATTGCTCAATCAACCGAACGATATCGCCGCCCATATAATAGTGGGCTAGCAGCAACAGTTTATCACCAAAATGGTCTTGGGCTTTTTTAATATAAGGACTCATCCAGGCCAACACGGTGGTTAATTTTCTGTCGGGTAAGGCTTGATAGGCTTCTGCATAGGGGATGAAATCAGCCGGATACCAGTCTAATGGATAGTCACTTTGACAAATGCTCATGTCGTTTGTGATCCGCATGAGTGTCTTTTCTGGTTGATAGGTGGTTTGTGATTTAAACAAAATTCAGCTCTAAATAAATGGGTTAAGGGGCGAATTTAAACGCGAAATACTTTCTTGTGCTTCTGCATTTTTATTCGGAAAATCCTCGCGAAAATGACCTCCCCTGGACTCTCTTCGAGACAGGGCTGCCCGGACAATCAATTCGGCATTGAGTATGATATTACGAAGTTCAATAAAATCGCGTGTGATGCTGTGTTTCCAATAATATTCTTCAATAATTTGATTTCGTTTCATGATTAAGGCTAACAGATCCTGTAGGCCTGCCTCTGTTCGGACAATCCCTGCATAGGAGGTCATTTCCCCACGCAAACTCCGCCAGTGGGCATTGATTTGACTGGCGCGGCGGTTATTCACTTCGTTTGGCGAACTCCAACTGGGAATTTTATCCAATGGTTTTCTAGGGCTTGTAATATCTTTCAATGTTCGGTGTGCGGCATTGGAGGCCATCACAACAGCTTCCAATAAGGAATTGCTCGCCAAACGGTTTGCACCATGCAAGCCTGTGAATGCCACCTCACCAATGGCATATAAGCCTTTGAGATCCGTTTGACCATCAATGTCGGTGAGGATGCCGCCACATTGATAATGGGCTGCGGGAACCACTGGGATCATGTCTTGGCTCATGTCAATGCCAATGGATAATAGGGTGTTATAGATTTGGGGAAAACGTTTTTTTAAAAAGGATTGAGATTGGTGAGTGATATCTAAATAGACAAAGCCATGGTGGCTTTGTTCAATTTCATTAAAAATAGCGCGAGAGACCACATCACGCGTGGCTAATTCTAATTGTTCAGGCGCATATTGATGCATGAATCGCTTGCCTGTGTCTGCATTTTTAAGCAGTCCGCCTTCACCCCGCACCGCCTCAGAGATGAGAAAATTATTGAGTGACGGATGGTGTAACAAGGTGGGGTGAAATTGATAAAACTCCATGTTGCCCACCCGTGCGCCAGCACGATAAGCCATGGCAACCCCATCCCCTGTGGCCACGATAGGGTTGGTGGTGTATCGATAGGTTTTGCCAGCCCCACCGGTTGCCAACACCACACAATGGGATAAAAATAGATGAATTTTGTTATTGTTACAATCTAAAATATAGGCGCCATAGACTTCACCCTGGTTATCGGTTCGGTGAGGATGGTAGTGTGTTACCAAATTAACGGCAATATGATGCTCGAAGAAATGAATTTGAGGGTGTCGTCTCGCAGCCGTTAGTAGGGCCTCAATGGTGGTGAGTCCGGTTTGATCGCCGCAGTTAAAAATACGTCGATGGGAGTGTCCCCCTTCTTGGGCGAGCCTGTATTGACCATTGGCCTGCTGGTCAAAATGGATGGGATATTCCTGTAATTGTCGGATAGCCTCAGGCCCTTGATGAATCATGCATTCTACGGTGGGTGCATAACAAAGACCATCACCCGCCCTCACCGTGTCAGCAATATGGGATTCCAAGGAATCTTTTGGGGAAAATACGGCTGCAATCCCCCCTTGTGCATAGCGACTATTGCATTCATCGGCATCTGCTTTGCTAATCAGGGCAATGTTGAGACGTGGTTGTAAGCTGAGTAGCTGCATGCAATAGTGGAGTCCTGCAAGGCCTGTGCCGATGACAAGCACATCAAAGTGTTGGGTTTCTCCTTGTTGCGATGAGGCATTCATGAAAACGCTTTCACCAGTTGTGCTGCAAGTCCTGTATAGCTTTCAGGGGTGAGCGCGAGCAGTTGTTTTTTTGCAGTGGCAGGGATGTCTAAAGCACCAATAAATAGTTGGAGATGTTCTATATTAATGTGGCGACCTCGGGTTAAATCCCTCATTTGTTCATAGGCATTGGGAATATTATAACGACGCATGACCGTTTGAATGGCCTCTGAAAGGATTTCCCAGTTGGCTGATAAATCATGTTCAAGTGCGCTTTTGTTGATTTGTAGTTTTTCATTGCCTTTGACCATGGATTGGTAGGCGATGAGGGCGTAGGCGAAGGCTACGCCAATGTTTCGTAAAACGGTAGAATCGGAGAGATCGCGTTGCATCCTGGATTGGGTTAATTTGTTGGCAAAATGACTAAATAGTGTATTTGACAGACCTAAGTTACCTTCAGCATTTTCAAAATCAATGGGGTTGACCTTATGGGGCATGGTCGAGGAGCCCACTTCATCAGCCACCGTCTTTTGCTTAAAATAACCGAGCGAAATATAGCTCCAAATGTCTTTGGTATAATCTAATAAAATATTATTGATACGAATCATCAAATGCGATACTTCAGCAATGCCATCATGGGGTTCAATTTGGGTGGTATAGGCGTTGAAAGATAGGCCTAAGTTTGTCACAAACTGTGCGCAATGTTTACGCCAATCAACTTCAGGATAAGCAATAACATGGGCATTGTAGTTACCGACGGCCCCATTGCATTTGGCTGAGATTAATACTTCGGCTAATTGTTGCATGGGTCGTTTGAGGCGTGCGACAAAATTAATCACTTCTTTGCCGAGGGTGGTCGGCGTTGCAGGTTGCCCGTGTGTCCTTGAGAGCATGGGGACATCGGCATGTTGTTTGCCCAATAACATGATGCTGCCAATGATTTCAGCGAGCGTGGGCTGGATAACCTGCGCAATCGCTTCTTTGATCATTAAGGCATAAGCTAAATTATTGATGTCTTCAGAGGTACATGCAAAATGAATGAAGCCACTAATATGTTTCAATGAGGGAGATTGCTCTATTTTTTCTTTTAGATAATATTCAACGGCTTTTACATCATGATTGGTTTGTTTTTCATAGTCTTTGACTTTTAAGGCTTCGTTTTCATCAAAGTTTGCTAATAAGTCTGCCAGAAAGGCGCTAGACGCTTTATCCATGGAGGGGACTTCCGCAATGGATTCATTCAAAGCCAGTGATTCTAACCACCGAACCTCAATGAGTAGACGGTAATAGGTTAGAGCAAACTCACTAAAATAAGGGCTTAATGCGCGTGTTTTTTTGAGGTATCGGCCATCCACAGGGGAAATGGCATTTAAAGCAGATAAAGTCATGAGTGGTTCGCCTCAGTGAGAAAGTCCCTATGATATTAGATGCGAGCGCTAATGTGAATAAAATAGGTAGAACTTAGTGGGATTAGATTTTAATTCCCAGCACTTCAGCGACTAATCCATAAATTTTTTGTAATAAAATTGGATTGCACTGCATCAGTGGACCCATGAGTAACCGTTTATTGTCAATCGAGCGAATTTGATCAATTAACAGATCAGAGTCTTTTTCTAATTTATTTTCTGCAGGGATCCGCAACCTTAGGGGCTCAGCTTCATCAATGAGCTGTGTGGTGAGCGGAATAATCAGGGTTGATGGATGTTTAATGTCTAATAAAGTTTGATGTTGTAAAATTAATACAGGCCTGGTTTTTCCGGGTTCAGTACCTTTTGAGAGATTTAGATTGGCTAGCCAGATTTCTCCGTGGTTAAAGTTCGGGATCATGTTCAATGTCACTAAATTCTTTGTTAATACGGAGGCTGTCTTTTCTAACCTTGAGACTGGCCTGAATGATGGCTTGTTCGCGCTCCTTGTTGAGCACGTCATTATTCATGTGTTCAATGGCCTTACGGATATATTCAGCACGTTGGATATGCAGGACTTGTGCGCGGTTATCAAGCTCGTGAAGTAGTTTATCGGGTAGGCGAAGGGAAATCACGGACATGTTCAACCTCATTCAACAGGTATGTAATTTAATTCGTATTACACTAATGTAGTTTACTGGGTTAATAATGTCAAGAGTCACTCGTAATAGAAAGCATTCTTGAGTAGAATATCCTTCATTTAATGGATTAGGGGTAATGATGGCTGTTAGCGTGTACACAATTGATCTTGAACATTTGGGAATGAAACATTTGGATCAAGTGGGTGGAAAAAATGCCTCTTTGGGTGAAATGATCAGTTGTTTATCAGCAACAGGGGTGATGGTGCCTACAGGCTTTGCAACGACTGCGGATGCTTTTCGAGAATTTTTAGCCCAAAATAATCTTGATAAAAAAATATTTGCCTTATTGGCCCCATTGGACATCAATGATGTTCGATCCTTAGCCGTCGTTGGAAAAGAAATTCGTGGTCTTGTGGTCGCAACGCCGTTTACCCCTGAATTTGAAACAGCCATTCACAGCGCTTATTTTAAGCTTGCTGCAGCCATCGGTCATGATGATTTCAGTGTCGCGGTCCGCTCGTCTGCGACCGCTGAAGATTTACCTGATGCCTCCTTTGCAGGTCAACAAGAAACCTTTTTAAATGTGACTGGTGTTGCGGCGGTTTTAGTGGCCATTAAGGATGTTTTTGCGTCTTTATTTAATGATCGTGCCATTGCTTATCGCGTCCATCATGGGTTTGCACATGAACACGTTGCGTTATCAGCAGGTATTCAACAAATGATCCGGAGTGATTTAGCGGCCAGTGGTGTCATGTTTACCATGGATACAGAATCAGGCTTTGATCAGGTTGTTTTTATTAATTCATCTTATGGCTTAGGTGAAATGGTGGTTCAGGGGGCTGTTAACCCTGATGAATTTTACGTGCATAAACCCAGTTTACGCGCAGGTCATTCTGCAGTGGTTCGACGTAACTTGGGCAGTAAAGCGCTCAAAATGATTTATTGTGATGATCCTTCTAGCCCACACACGGTTAAAACAGTGGCGGTAGACAGGATAGACCAACGACAATTTTCATTAACAGCGTCTGAAGTAGAGCAATTGGCAGCGCAGGCGCTCATTATTGAGCAGCATTATGGTCGACCCATGGATATTGAATGGGCTAAAGATGGGAATGACGGCAAGCTTTATATTTTGCAAGCGCGTCCTGAAACCGTTAAAAGTCGTGCTAGCCAACAAATTTTAGAACGCTACATGTTGAAAGAAACGGGTGTTGTGTTAAGTGAAGGCCGTAGTATTGGCCAACGCATTGGTCAGGGATGTGTCAGGATTATTAAAGACATCAGCGAAATGCATCGTGTTCAACCTGGGGATGTTTTGGTCTCTGATATGACCGATCCTGATTGGGAACCGGTGATGAAGCGCGCCTCAGCCATTGTGACCAATCGAGGGGGACGGACGTGCCATGCAGCCATTATTGCGCGTGAATTAGGGATACCTGCGGTTGTGGGATGTGGGGATGCCACTAAAAAAATCCGTGATGGCGATAGGGTCACTGTGAGCTGTGCTGAGGGGGATACAGGGCTTGTGTATGAAGGCACGCTACCGTTTGAGATTATTCGCCTAGATGTCGACACAATGCCTGAATTGCCGGTTAAAGTCATGCTGAACGTGGGCAATCCAGAGCGTGCCTTTGCCTTTCAATCGGTGCCTAATGCCGGGGTTGGGCTTGCCCGGCTTGAATTTTTGATTTCTAGCACCATTGGGATTCATCCCAAAGCACTCCTAGAATATAGCCAATTAACAGATGACAAATTAAAGCAACTCATCGATGAAAAAACAGCGGCGTATGCTTCTCCAGTTGAGTTTTACATTGAGCGATTGAAAGAGGGGATCGCAACCATCGCTGCAGCTTTTTATCCTAAACCGGTGATTGTTCGACTGTCTGATTTTAAATCCAATGAATATGCAAATTTGGCTGGTGGGGCTCTTTATGAGCCGCATGAAGAAAATCCCATGCTCGGGTTTAGGGGGGCTTCACGTTATGTTTCACCCCATTTTTCAGATTGTTTTGCCCTTGAGTGCGTGGCAATGAAGCGGGTGCGTGAAGACATGGGCTTGACGAATGTGGAAGTGATGATTCCTTTTGTTAGGACCGTATCAGAAGCAAAGCAAGTGATCAGTGTATTAAAAACGCACGGGCTTGAGCGTGGAAAAAATGGCTTACGCATCATTATGATGTGTGAGCTGCCCTCCAATGCCTTGCTAGCCCATGAATTTTTAGAGCATTTTGACGGGTTTTCTATCGGCTCAAATGACTTAACCCAGTTAACCCTAGGATTAGATCGTGACTCAGGCCTGGTGGCCGCCCAATTTGATGAGCGAGATGCGGCGGTAAAGGTGTTATTGCACATGGCCATATCGGCTTGCAAACAACAAGGAAAATACATTGGCATTTGTGGCCAAGGGCCTTCTGATCACCCTGATTTTGCTGAGTGGTTAATGGAGGAGGGGATTGATAGCTTGTCGTTAAATCCTGATTCCGTATTAGAAACCTGTTTGTTTTTGGCGAAGCAACAACAATGACCCATCTTGATCCCATTGCCTCGGTCATTTTTTGGGTGACGCTTATCTTTTTTTTCGGAATCATAGGGCGTTACTTGGCTTATCGCTTAAAGCAACCAGGGGTCTTGGGTGAATTATTGATGGGGGTTTTGCTAGGGAATCTTTGTTATTTTTTTGGCCTGAAATTAGCGGTTATTTTGCGAGAGGGGCCTGCTATCTTTACAATCATGCAGGATGTGATGGCAGGAATCCCCTTGGCTCAGGCCATTAAGATGGCAATAGCCAATCCCCAACAAGCTCAACAAGTCTTGATGGCACTGCACGATGGTCATGGGATTGAGTTAATCAAAGTCGCTTATGTGGTTGATATTTTTTCACGCTATGGTCTTATTTTTTTATTATTTATGGTGGGTCTTGAAAGCTCAGTCGATGAATTAAAGCACACGGGGCGTGAGTCAATTCAGGTGGCGATATTGGGTGTTTTGGCTCCGATTTTTCTTGGGTTAGGGGTCACCTATGCTTTAATACCCAACGAGTCTTTTAAGGTTCATCTTTTTATCGCAGCAACTTTGTCTGCCACCAGTGTTGGTATTACAGCACGGGTCTTGAAAGACATGAAAAAATTAAACACGCGAGAGGCAAAAACCATTCTAGGGGCTGCCATGATCGACGACATTCTAGGTTTGGTTATTTTAGCGATTGTGAGCAGTTTGGTGATTCATGGCCTGGTGAGTCTTGGAATGGTGAGTCAAATTATCCTGCAAGCGGTGTTGTTTTTTGCAGGTGCCTTGATTCTAGGACCCATGGTTTTGCGTAAAGCGGTTGGATACTTTTCTTTTCTTGAGCCGTGGGAGGCAAAATTTTCCATTGCATTTTTATTTGTCATGGTTTTGTCATGGTTGGCCACTGTGGTGCAATTGGCCGCCATTATTGGCGCATTTGCTGCCGGTTTGATTATACACGATGGTTTTTTTGAGTCGCGTGACAGTTTGCATAAGAATTTGCTGGGGATTAAAGAATTAGTGGCCCCTTTGGAGGCACTGCTTGCCCCTCTCTTTTTTATGTTGATTGGAATACAAGTTAAATTAGAATCATTTTTTGACTGGCAGGTGTTGATGTTGTCCGGTGGGTTAATTTTGGCCGCAATCTTGGGTAAATTGATCAGTGGCATGGGGGCAAATCGACAAGATGATCGGCTGTTGATAGGCATTGGGATGTTGCCTCGGGGGGAGGTGGGTTTGGTCTTCGCCTCGATTGGTAAAACCCTAGGTGTCATTTCTGCGCCATTGTTTTCAGCGATAATTTTAATGGTGATTGTGACAACTTTGCTGGCCCCTTTATGGATGAAGGCCCGATATGAGAGGAAAACCCATGTTGCCTGATATTCATTCAGAGATTCAGCGTGCTATCGCTGAAGATATTGGCTCAGGCGATGTCACAGCGGCTTTAATCCCTCCGGATTTAAAGGTGACAGCCCAGATCATTTCGCGTGAGCCCATGTTGGTTGCGGGACAAGCCTGGGTTGAAGGGGTATTCGCTGAAATTGATCCCATGATCTCCATCGATTGGATGGTTCAAGAGGGGGAATGGCTTGATGAACCCAAAACCCTGTGCCGGATCAATGGCTTGGCGCGTAGTATTTTGACGGCTGAGCGCACGGCCTTGAATTTTTTTCAAACCTTGTCTGGTACGGCAACGCAAACATATCATTATTTACAGCAATTAAAAGGCTATTCAACGCGATTATTAGACACCCGAAAAACCTTGCCTGGACTTCGTTTGGCACAAAAATATGCGGTTGCCTGTGCGGGAGGGATGAATCACCGTTTTGGATTGTATGATGCCTTTTTGATTAAGGAAAATCATATTAAAGCCTGTGGTTCCATTAAAAAAGCGATTCAAAGGGCAAAAGAAAAAAATGCGCACTTATTCATTGAGGTTGAAGTGGAAACATTGGCTGAATTAAGAGAAGCTTTGGACGCAAAGCCTGACCGTATTTTGCTGGATAATTTCAATTTAAAGATGTTGGTTACGGCCGTGGCCATGAATCAGCCTTTTGTTTGTGCGCTGGAAGCGTCAGGGGGCGTAAACCTTAAAACCGTTGCTTCTATTGCAGCCACTGGTGTTGATTATATTTCAGTCGGTGCGATTACGAAATCCATACAAGCGATTGATTTGAGTCTATTGATTAAGGAAACAGCATGACCTTCAATATTGTGTTCACAGGCGGGGGAACGGCAGGGCATGTGACGCCAAATGTTGCCTTAATTTCAATCTTCAAACGCGACGGGTGGCACATCGATTATATTGGTTCTCCTGATGGTATCGAAAAAAACATGATCACTGCCATCGATGTCCCTTTTTATGGGGTGAGCAGTGGCAAGTTACGTCGTTATTTTAGTTGGAAGAATTTTTTTGATCCTTTTAAGATTTTATTAGGCATTGGTCAATCTTATCGGCTTTTGCGAAGACTCAAGCCTGGGGTTGTTTTTTCTAAAGGTGGATTTGTTGCTTTTCCAGTGGTGGTGGGTGCGTGGTTAAATCGGATCCCCATTGTGGCACATGAATCGGATATGAGTCCGGGGCTTGCCAATCGATTGAGTTTTCCTTTTGTGAATAAAATTTGTGTTACATTTGCTGCGGCTAAAGATCATTTCAAGCAACAAGACAAGATTGAGGTCACAGGCACGCCCATTCGTGAAGAATTATTGACAGGCGATAAAGACAAGGGTTTGGCTTTGTGTGGATTTACCCCTGGAAAGCCCTGTTTACTGGTGATAGGCGGGAGTCAAGGGGCCATTGCTTTGAATGCTTGTGTTCGAGAGAGTCTGGATTTACTCACTCAATCTTTTCAAATCATTCATTTATGTGGGAAAGGAAAGCTTGATAAAACGTTGGTCGGCCGTGACAGTTATTGTCAATTTGAATATGCCAATGAAACCTTGCCTCACTTCCTTGCGGCCAGTGATCTAGTGATTTCACGAGCAGGCGCCAATTCACTGTATGAAATATTAGC
Source organism: Legionellaceae bacterium (assembly GCA_947474165.1). GTDB lineage: Bacteria > Pseudomonadota > Gammaproteobacteria > Legionellales > Legionellaceae > CANJHO01. Next base: position 13,311 of record CANJHO010000022.1, on the reverse strand, counting down.
CTCAGCAAAACCTCATATTTTGGTGCCTTTGTCAGAACAAGTGAGCCGGGGGGATCAAGTTCAAAATGCGCGTTATTTTCAGCAGCAAGGGATTAGCACGGTGCTCCGTGAAGACGCATTAACGAAAGAAACCTTGTGCGCTGCTATTGAAAAAACTTTTGCGCACCGTGATTCAATCATAAAAAAAATAAAGGTCTTAAAGATTGAGTCGGGCACCCCAAAAATCGTGAAGCTTCTGAAGGAGCAAGTGCATGTTTAATTCACAACAACTGAGTGATTTTATAGAGCAACAATGGCACGATCATATTATTCCAAGCCTTTGTGATTATATTAAAATCCCCAATAAATCCCCTCACTTTGATGCACAATGGGAGGCAAATGGGTTTATGGAGCAAGCGGTGAGGCACATTGCTGATTGGTGCCAACAGCATGCCCCTAAAGGGATGAAGCTAGATATCATTCGACTACCGGGACGTACCCCTTTATTATTCATGGAAGTGCCGGGACAAACCGATGAGACGGTTGTGTTGTATGGTCATTTAGATAAACAACCCGAGATGACTGGGTGGGATGAGGGCCTTGGCCCCTGGATACCGGTTTTAAAAAATAGTCGTTTGTATGGTCGAGGGGCTGCAGATGATGGCTATGCTGCTTATGCTGCTCTTTCAGCCATTGCAGCCTTGCAAGATCAAGGTTTGCCTCATGCCCGCTGCGTTATTCTGATTGAGGCTTCCGAGGAAAGTGGTAGTTTTGATTTGCCCTTTTATATTGATGGATTAAAAGAGCGGATTGGAGAGCCCAGCCTTGTTATCTGCCTTGATTCTGGCGCAGGTAACTGGGAACAATTGTGGATGACCACCTCCTTGCGGGGCAATGTGGTAGGCGAGCTATCGGTTGAGTTAATTCATGAAGGGGTGCATTCTGGAAGTGCCAGTGGGATAGTTCCGGATAGTTTTCGCGTCATAAGGCAATTGATTGGTCGGATTGAAGATGAAGTCAGTGGTGAGATTAAATTAAAATCATTGCACTGTGAGATCCCACCTGCGCGCATTGCAGAAGCCTTTGATTGTGCAGCGAGCTTAAGCGATGAGGTTGTGAACGCCTATCCTTTCCTACCTGGCGTGCAGCCTGTGGTAAAAGACAAGCAACAACTTATTTTAAACCGGACCTGGCGTCCTGCTTTGACCATTACTGGGGCAGATGGGTTGCCTTCTATTGCCGATGCAGGCAATGTATTAAGGCCAAAAACTGCTTTAAAATTATCAATGCGTATTCCGCCAACGGTTTGTCCTAAAGTCGCATCCAGTGCCCTTCAAGCCGCATTAACTGAAAACCCGCCTTATGGTGCCAAGGTCTCATTTCATATAGACGATGGAGCAATGGGTTGGCATGCACCGATATTGGCTGAATGGTTATCAAAGGCGGTGGATGAGGCCTCTCAAATGTTTTTTAAAAAACCAGCGGGCTATATGGGGGAGGGCGGCACCATTCCTTTCATGGGGATGCTGGGAGAACAATTTCCCAAAGCGCAATTTGTCATCACCGGGGTTTTAGGCCCTCACGCCAATGCCCATGGCCCCAATGAGTTTTTGGACCTGGCGATGGCAAAGCAATTGACTGCTTGTGTGGCTTATATTCTTCATCAGCATGCGGTAGTTTAAGCTTTTCTTATTCTAACGTGGGCTGAAACCCGCCATTGATCGAGCTCGTAATTTACCATTCTTTTCATTGGGTTACCTTGGTAATGGTTGTGGATCAGGGTATTTTTTTGATATTTTTGTTCATTATTCATGGTATTTTAGCTTGGTTTTTGTTTGAAAATCAAGGGTGGGTGGGGGGGTAATGTTGACGAGGCACTCAGGGACTCGGTGAATGAGGATTAGGAGCATCTTGTTACCCTACTTAAATTGGTGTACCTTTATCGAAGGTCCATTTTTATGATAACCACGAAAAGGAGTTTGTTGATGAAGAGGGCTGTGGGGTTAGGGTTTGGAGTGGCTATGTTAGGCCATCTTGCGGTTCACGCCGGGACAATCGGCGCTGAGGCCACTCAGGGGATTTATCCTTCAGGGATTGTCATCGGGGGGGATGTGGGTTATGGGTATTTAAGTAGCTTCGAGGCACAGGACATCTCTCCCCCATCCTCCCTTGCAAAAGCCTCAAGTACTACTCAAGTGGGTCACTCTATTTGGGGCTTGCATGCGGGTTATGATGTATCCCTTTTAGACCGCTTTTTAATGGGATTTGAAGTGGGATATAAGGATCTGGGACAAGCACTTTATTCTCGTTCTGCTTCAGCTAGCATCGGTTATGGAGGTAATACTAACGGAGAGGTTTACAGTTTCAATTTTAATTTAACTCAGGAAGCAGTGGATTTTTTAGTAACCAGTCGAATTTATGTTTTAAATGGTTTAAATATATTTGGCAAAGTAGGACCCGCCTATGTGCGATCCAAATCAAATACACAGTATTATCAATTATTTGGCCCAGGCATTGCTACTAATCAGCAGTTCAATCAATCTATAGCGGTTAGCCCTGTGATTTGGCGTATTAGGCCTGAACTTGCGATAGGTGTTGGTTATTCTTTTACAAATAATATTGATGTACACGTGATGTATAATTATATTGATGGATCGGACTTAAATGTAGTTGCATCTAGCGTTTTAGTCAATAACTCTAACAGTGACATTGGTAATCTTAGCACTGGGATTGCTAACAATTATGTTGGTATTGCTTGCTACAATGCTGTCTCAGTAGGCATTAGTTACTATTTTGGATAGTCTGTAGACAATAAGACCATCTTCATGTTGTGAATCATCATCAAAAATCCCTATCGACAGCCGCATTAAATCCTGAGATAATTCGCATCCTCTTGTTATCCAACAGCAAGAGGGTTCGCGGTTCATTAGGAATCGTATAGTCCAATCAATCAAGGAGAAAGTTATGAAAGCAACGTGGTTTGCTGTGGTTTTGTTATTGTTTGTTGTATCCCTTTCGGCAGAAGCCGGTGTGAAAATGAGTGCACCCGGGGCATCACCGCCTACAGTCCTTGTCCCTTCTAAAATTAATCTTAATACAGCGGATGCCAGCGTGTTGACGCAATCTTTTAAAGGGATTGGTAAAAAGCGGGCTGAGGCCATTGTTCATTATCGTGAAACCCATGGAGTTTTTAAATCGGTGGCTTCTCTAGCTGAGGTTCGGGGCTTGGGTAAAACATTTGTAAGTGCTCATTTGGTGGCGCTTCAATCGGTGTTTTCGGTTGAATAGGGGTATTGTTTCGTTTTAGGGTACCTGCCGTGGACTGCGGGCATTCGGTGATTATTTTGTGAGCATCGTTTCGTGGTTTACGGCGTTTCTTAATTGTAATAAAAATAACAAAAGATCTGTCGATTTTTATTCGAATTTAGGTTAAAGTTCCTAACAAAAAAGTATAAGGTGTTATCGCACATGTTCAGAAAACTTAGAGGGATGTTCTCCAATGATTTATCAATCGATTTGGGGACTGCAAATACACTCATTTATGTTCGAGACAAAGGCATCGTGTTAAACGAGCCCTCTGTGGTCGCTTTACGTAACGAAGCGGGCCAAAAAAGGGTTGCTGCTGTGGGTGTTGAAGCAAAACGCATGCTGGGCCGAACGCCCGGTAATATCACGGCTATCAGACCCATGAAAGACGGCGTGATTGCCGACTTCTTTGTCACAGAAAAAATGTTACAACATTTCATCCATAAAGTTCATGAAAACCGCTTTTTACGCCCCAGCCCTCGGGTATTGGTTTGCGTACCCTGTGGGTCTACCCAAGTTGAGCGACGAGCCATTCGCGAATCAGCAATGGGCGCTGGCGCACGCGAAGTGTTCTTAATTGAAGAGCCGATGGCGGCAGCGTTGGGCTCTGGCATGCCGGTTGAAGAAGCCAGTGGATCGATGGTGGTTGACATCGGTGGGGGCACAACAGAAGTCGCTATTATTTCTTTAAGTGGCATCGTTTATCATCAATCCGTTCGTATTGGCGGTGATAAATTTGATGATGCCATTGTCTCTTATGTCCGCCGTAATTATGGCACGCTGATTGGCGAAACCACGGCTGAGCGGATCAAACATGAAATTGGCTCAGCATTCCCGAGTCGCGATCTATTTGAAATTGAAGTTCGGGGTAGAAACCTGGCCGAAGGCGTGCCACGGAGTTTTACCTTAACAAGTGCTGAAATTTTAGAAGCACTGCAAGAGCCTTTGTCAGGTATTGTGGGTGCTGTACGAGCCGCATTAGAGTTGGCGCCCCCTGAATTGGCGGCTGATATTGCTGAACGCGGTATGGTGTTAACCGGCGGCGGCGCACTCTTAAAAAATATGGATACTTTGTTAATGGAAGAAACTGGCTTGCCAGTGTTAGTAGCAGAAGATCCACTCACGTGTGTTGCTCGGGGTGGCGGAAAAGCGTTAGAAACCATGGACTTGCGTGGCGGTGATTTCCTTTCAACCGAGTAATTCTCAAAATAGGCTATTTGCCAAGAGTAGACACTCATCCATCGGGTTTGTGTTTGCTTTGGTATTGTCTTTAGCTGTTATGATTGCCGATTATCATTATCGATGTCTCGATAGTGTACGGTCCGGCTTTTCATTGCTTGTTGCACCCCTTCAGTACCTGGTTGATTACCCAGTTCGCATGATGGGCTGGACACGCTCGCTTGTTAGTGCTAAAAAATCATTGATTGATGAAAATATTCAGTTGCGCTATCAGCAAATCATGCTGGAGGCCAAGTTGCAAAAATTGCTTGTGTTGAGCCATGAAAATTCACAATTGAAAGCACTGTTATCGGCGTCTTCCGCCGCTGAGATGCGAGCGATTGCGGCACAAATTCTTGCGGTGGATACGACGAACGTAAGACAACTATTGGTCTTGAATAAAGGCAAGCGCGATGGTGTTTTTGTGGGCCAACCGGTGTTGGATGCAAAAGGGGTGATGGGGCAAATTATTGATGTTGGTTTCATGACGAGCACTGTTTTATTGGTTTCAGACTCAAAATCAGCCGTGCCTATTCGAAATAACCGTACCGGTGAGCGGGCGATACTGGTTGGCAATAATAGCATGAGTGAGCTTTCTTTGATAAATTTACCCCGAACGTCATTGATTGCCAAAGGGGATTTATTGGTAACCTCAGGACTGGGCCGAAGATACCCTGAAGGCTACCCCGTGGGGCGAGTCGAGCAAGTTAACAATATCCCTGGTGATGATTTTATTAAGGTGAGTGTTAGTCCGATTGCCTTACTCAATCGCAATCGCCTGGTGCTGTTGGTTTGGCCTGAAGCAGAGCAAGCGCAATTAACGGATCAAATTAATGAGCGGATCAGTGTGATGGATAAGGACGGATGATGTCATTGAATTTGCGCCTAAGCGCGGCCCTTGTTGTTGTTTTTATATTATCAATTCTGCCTCTACCTGATTTGATCATGGGATTTCGTCCACCATTCATTTTATTGCTTGTGCTTTATATTCAGTTTTTTTTACCACAATATTTTAATATTACCGTATTATTTTTAATCGGTTTATGCTTGGATGTATTGTTATCAACGGTGATCGGTGAGCACGCGTTTGCTTTGTTAATGACGACTTGGTTTGCAGCGGGAAAAATCCGGCGGTTTATGTTTTTTTCAATGATTCAGCAAATGATGCTGATTTTGACTTGTTGCTTGATTTACCAATGGATTATCTTTTTGGTCGATGCCTTTCTCGGTTATCATCAGAGCCCTTGGATGCTTGCAGTCCCCCCCTTACTGGGCATGATGTGTTGGCCTTGGGTGCGGATATTGGTGGATAGTACATTGAGGAGGAAGGTCTCATGAACCTTTTCTATTATCGAAATAGGGTGACTTTTATTTTATCTTTCAGTCTATTGCTAAGCACCTTTTCTTTGACAGGGTGTATTGATTTGGCGGTGAATCAAAGTAGGCATTCACAGGCTTCTTTAAAATTGACGCGCTATTCTAAAGGTGAAATTTATACCATGCGTGGTGGCTTGGGCGGGGTTTTTAGTAAAGGGATGAATCACCTGGAGGATACTTTGGCTGATGAGTATGGTGTACATGCCTACAGCACCGTATGGTTTAAAGCCCGAGCATTAAGCGACTCACTGATTAAGCGCTATGCCACAAAACAAATCCATGGCCCTATAATATTGGTTGGCCATTCGTTGGGGGCTAATGATCAAATCGCTGTTGCAAGAAATCTTGCCCGTGCAAATGTTCCTGTGGCCTTGCTCATTACGATTGATGCGGTGTTGCCCCTAGGCATTTCATCTAACGTTCAACAAGCATTGAATATTTATAAACCTTCATTTGTTCCTATGTTTAGCGGGTTTTCTTTAAGTGCTGACAATCCTAAATTGACCCATGTTGAGAATTTTAATGTGAATAAAGCGAAAGGGATAGCGGTCAATCATTTTACAATTGATAAAGACAAAACCGTTCAACGGCTAATGCTGGATAGGATTTTGGCTACCTTGAAAGCGGCAAATAAAGCCTCATGACGCAATTGACAGGCGGGGTTATGGAACCAAAAATTTGTATTATCGGCGCAGGCCCCTGTGGGATAACAGCCGCTAAAAATTTACTAGAGCAAGGTTTAACGCACTTTACTGTGTTTGAGAAAAACAACCAGTTGGGGGGGAATTGGGTTTTTGATGAACACAATCAGCACTCAAGCGTATATGAAACAACGCACCTGATTAGTTCCAAATTTCTCTCATCTTATGAAGATTTTGGCATGCCTACAGGGGCGCCTGATTACCTATCACATCGCCAAACACTCGCTTATTTTAATGATTATGCGAGGCATTTTGGGGTCACTGGATTTATAAAATACAACACCCAAGTTCAGCAGGTTACACGCGTTGGTGAGGGTCAATGGCTGGTTGTTTATCAGGATGAAGTTGGATCCCATGAGGAATTATTTGATTATTTATTGGTTGCCAATGGTCATCACTCCGATCCAGTAACGCCGAGCTATCCAGGCGAATTTAATGGCAAACGCCTTCATTCCCATGATTATAAAAAAGCAGCCCCCTATAAAGGGCAGCGGGTATTGGTGGTTGGTGGGGGAAATTCTGCTTGTGATGTGGCCGTTGAAATTTCACGGGTCGCTGAAAAAACAGCCATCAGTATGCGCAGTGGGCAACATATTTTCCCTAAATTTATTCTTGGAAAACCGACCGACATTGCTTTTTCAAAGATTGCTTGGATGCCCACGTGGTTTAAACAATTTTTTGTAGGTATGCTGATTCGATGTTTACAAGGTCGATATGACAAATATCAACTAAAAAATCCTGATACAAAACCATTGGCAGTGCATCCCACAGTCAACTCTGAGCTCCTTTATTTTATTAGACACGGTAAAATTATCCCAGAAGCAGGCATTGATCACTTTGAGGGAGATAGTGTCTATTTTGTGGATGGCAGCAAGGATGAGTTCGATGTGATTATTTTTGCGACGGGCTATAAAACCACTTTTCCTTTTTTTAGCCCCGCACTGATTGATTTTACGGCCTTAACGGAAATTTCCCTTTATCGGAAAATGATGCATCCTGTTCTCGACAATTTATATTTTATAGGGTTATTTCAACCGCAGGGATGTATTTGGCCGCTGGCTGATTATCAAGCGAAAATTGCAGCGCGGATTATTGCCGGATCTTTAAAAAGACCAGCAAATTTAGCAGAGAAAATTGAGAAAGAAGCTAAAAAATCAAGAAAGTCATTTAAACAAAGTCCACGACATGCATTGGAAGTTGATTATAGAACCTTTAGGCGACAATTATTGAGAGAGCTTAGAGCAAAAGTACCTTAAGGATTGCTGTAAGGATTATGACAAGGGACATCAATGAAAAGCAATCAATGGATTTTAAATTCAAAACAACGCTGTGATTTAGAAATGCTAATGGCAGATGCTTTTGCCCCATTAACCGGGTTTCTGTCGCAAGCTGATTATGAGAGTGTCTTATCCACTAATCGGTTAGTCAATGGCTCACTGTGGCCTATACCCATTAATCTTGATGTGAGTGATGAATTTGCAACACATATTGGCGTGGGGGATACGATCGATTTAATGGATAGCGGCAATATCCTTTTGGCACGTATGACGATCAGTAATCAATGGAAACCTGATAAATTGATTGAAGCGAGAGCAGTATTTGGCACTTTAGATGAAACTCATCCTGGTGTTGATTATTTATTAAATCATACGGGTAATTGGTATTTAGGGGGCTCAGTGGCGCAGGTGCGCACACCCATCTATTATGATTTTATCGAATTACGACATACCCCAGCCGCCTTAAAACAATATTTTTTGGCGCATGATTATCAACAAGTGGTTGCGTTTCAAACCCGTAACCCCATGCATCGTGCTCATTTTGAATTAACACAAAGGGCTGCAGATGCAATTAACGGCCATGTGTTAATACATCCCGTGGTGGGTGTCACTAAACCGGGCGATTTGGACTATTTTACCCGAGTGCGATGTTATCAAAAAATATTACCTTATTACTCGAAGCAACAAGCAACCTTAAGCCTTCTTCCCTTAGCCATGCGCATGGCTGGCCCTAAAGAAGCGCTTTGGCATGCACTCATTCGTAAAAATTATGGGTGTACTCATTTTATTATTGGTCGTGATCATGCAGGGCCTGGATTGAATGCCGCAGGAGAAGTTTTTTATGATCCCTATGCCGCACAAGATTTGGTGCAACACCATCAAACGGAAATCCAAATTCAAATGATTCCCTTTGAAGAAATGGTTTATGTTAAAGAACGCAAGCAATATTGTTTAATGAGTGAACTGAAACCACATGAAAAAGCATTAAGTCTTTCAGGCACAAGGTTACGAGAATTACTTTCTAAAAATGAAGCTATCCCTGCTTGGTTTTCATTCCCAGAAATTATTAAGGAGTTACGTGCGGCCCATCCTCCAAAAAGTGAACTAGGATTTACCCTGTTCTTTACTGGCTTATCAGGCGCAGGAAAAACAACCCTTGCCCAAGCACTGATGGTCAAATTAAAATGCTATGGCAGACAGCATGTGACCTTACTTGATGGGGATGTGGTGCGGTCTATACTTGCCTCGGAGTTGGGTTTTTCAAAAAAAGACCGTGATATCAATATTCAACGCATCGGTTATGTGGCTGCCGAAGTGACTAAAGTGGGCGGCATTGCATTATGTGCAGCCATTGCGCCTTATCGAGAAGCACGTGAGAAAAATCGATTTTTAATTTCTCAATCTGGCGCATATATTGAGATCTATGTTGCAACAACTTTAGCGACTTGTGAACAACGTGATACGAAAGGACTGTATGCAAAAGCACGGAGTGGAGAGTTATTGGCTTTTACGGGTGTTAGTGATCCTTATGAACAACCGGTGAATCCAGAAATTATAATTGATACCAGTGTCTTATCAATTGATGAGTGCGTGAGTCAAATAATTCTTTTTTTGAGAAAAGCAGGGTATTTAAAAATAAAATCCGATAGTTCGGTGATCAATCATTCAAAGGCAATGGTTTCTGCATGATTCACGTCAGATAATATCAATGCCCCGACCTATACCGCGCGCAGTATAAATGATCTTTATAGACAAATTTTAATCCATTTTTTTTAAACAACCTATTTTAAAATAATGGTTTTATTTTTTTATAGACATGAAACTTTCCTCAAAAGACTCAGGCATTGGTTCATACTTTGGTTTAATGATAATTTCTGTCATCTGTTTAAGAAACTCGATTTCTTCGGGCGTTTTTATAACTTTTAACTTGATTTGAATCCCAACCACCTCTAGTGTTTGAGCCAATTGTTTGGAGGATCTGCTCTCATCAACTAACTCGGATAATAATCGGGGCAGACTTGGGATGGACAAGGCTTCAACCCTATTTAAGACTTGTTGAACATCGTCTGTTTGGCCAAGTGAAAATGTATTTTTAATGATTGTTATAATTTTATCTTTGATTAACATGTTATTCCTCAAGTAATATTGTTTTGAGCGTTTATCGATGTCGAGAGCCTTTCATATTAATATAAATCAGGCTTTGGTTTTAATGGTACCTCTTTTTCTTCTTTCTCGCGTAATTGTTTAACGTTTTTTTTGAGGTCATCACCTGAGAGCGTTTGCACAGTAGGTTTATTTTTGACTGCATCTAGACCCTCACAGGCTTCGTTCGAGCCCCTTAACGCCTCCTTGATGCGGCGTTGAGCAAAAATATCCTCTGGGTCACTATCTGTTGGATATTGGATAAGTGATTTACCTTGGTATGAGGCGGCTGCTGTCAACACATAGGTTACTAAATCATACTCTTCCAAGAGCATTTGATTATATCGTTGAAATTTTTCTTGAATCACTGGATCACGGATCAGATGACCCAATGCTTCATAGGCTAGATCAGTATTCGCTGTTCGTAAAAGCATTAATATGTTGTTAATATCTGGATCATGATGAGCGATCCTGTCCATCGCGGCATCATAATCGCTTATCAGTTCTTTTTTATGAGCCAAACATTCATATACCATGATTTTATTAGCGCTTAAAGACTCGCTGAGTGACTGGTCCCCTGTTGCACCACTCAATGGACTAGATAAGGCAATACAGGCATTCATAGAGAGGTGAGTCATACCAGACGTGTAAATAACCCTGTAGGTTTTACCACCAACACGCTTGTCATCATATAAAACATCTTCGATTCTAGTGTCAGTGTTAATAAAACTGATCCGGGTGAAATTTTCTCTGATTAGCTTGTCTTTGATCTCCATCAGCGCATTTTTTTTAGAAACCATGTCTTTACCAACCATCACAATGTCTTGATTTTGTTGACTGGTTTTACAAAATTCGTGGTGAACTTTTAAAAAATGATGAGCGGGGGTTGTTTGGGTCCGAATCGCTCTTTCACTTAAGTCATGGCTATATTGCATAGAAAGGGCTGTAGTGGCTTGATAATGCGCTAAATCTGAATTGGATAAAAGGGGAATACGTAGTTTTTCATCCAGTTCATTGAGCAACTTATCAGCAGATGCCGGATGTAATAAGCTTTCACTCACTAAAATTCCTTGTTCACCCGCCTCGCTACGAAATCCTGAATAGATGATGCTTTTGTATTGGATATGCTTACATTGTGTTTTGCGATAGTTTTCCTGTGATGCAAAGTCCTCTCGACTAATAACAGAATGTTGTCCATATTCCGTTATTAGCATGAGTGGGATACGCTCTTGCATACTAGCCAATGCAACATCAATAGAATCAATTAGATCATAAGTAAAAACAGGCGCTTCAATCACCAATCCTACCTCTATTTCTTTTGCTGCTACTTTTAGGCTTAATTCATCAGGTGTTAAAATTTCAACCCCAAACTCAATATCAGCTTTGATTTTTTTTATACTTTCTTTACCACTAGGTTGGCTAACAAGATAAATCGGTGGTATTTTTAAGCCGGAATCAGCATATTTTTTTCTTAATTGTTCTGCTAATTTTAGGGCAAATAGAAAATCTCCATAACCTCCCATTCCATCAGCAACGGCAATTAAAATAGTTTTTGGGTTAGATGCTTCTGTAGGAAGTAATCGTGATGAAGCGGCAGAAATAGCCTTGGATTCAAGGTCAACAGGGAATATGGTCTTCATCCAGAAAGCCTCAACAGGGTGTTTATTAATAGTATAATGTAAGGCAGAATTTATCCAGCAGGAGTCTCTTCCAATACAAATGAGCCTGAAAATAGCATGAAAAAGGGCTATTTCAGCTGAAGTCGTCCAAAATGAAAGGACGAAAGAAGGAACCGCTCTACTCAAACAATGACGGGCTTTTATTGGGTCTAGACGCTTAAGGCAGCGCCATTAGGCCCTGGCCCAATAATAGGGTTATTAGATGGGGATATAGGATTTGACGTTTATTTTTCTAAATTACCCGATCCACGTATTTCCAGAAGAAAGTTGACGAGCTGTGTGTGTGTAAAAAACACACAGCTCGGTCTTTCAACATTATTTCCGAACAATAATATCATTTTGTACTGATTTTACCCCAGGTGTTTTTCGAGCCAATTCTTCAGCCATGTCACTTTGACGAATTGTTTTGACATAGCCTGTGAGCTGTACAACCCCTTTCATTGTTTCAACGTGAACAGTTACAGTTGACAGGTTTTCATCATTTAACATATTTTCAAGCACGGCCGTTGTTAAAGAGGTATCACTGGATCTTGTTTGAAAAATACCTTCATTGGTCATTGTCTGACAGCCCATTAATGGACTGATGCAACAGATTAGGATTAGAATTTGATAATAGTGACGCATGATGTCTCCAAAATTGAGCGTGCTTATTGTATAGTGTAGTAGCTGGGGTGTAAATTTTCTAGGTTTCGGTCCGGGGTGGGGAGCATTGTAAGCCGATGTAGGCTTTGCAATGGCCTCTTTAAAATGGTTTAAAAATTCACAAGGAGTGGTGAATGAAAAAAATAATAGTGTCTTTAATGTTCGTTGGTGCTTGTCACGTGACCTATGCGGCCAGTGATAATGTGTCTGATCAAATCCAATTATTAAATAGCCAGATTCAAACACAACTTCAATCGATGCAATCGGATCAGCAAAAACAAATTCGAACATTGAATAAACAGATCCAGGGGCAAATGAAACAGATGCAAACGGATTTGCAAGCCCAAATTCAAAAAGCAAATGCACAAACGCAAGCTCAAATAAAGCAATTACAACCCAGTGCACAACAAGTGCCTGCGCCTAAGTAAAAAATGATGAAGTGGCTTGTTTATAAGTATTGAGATGGGGGGGGAAGGGTGCAGTCCTGACAAATAGAACAGGACTGCGCCTTATTGGTGCTTTATACTACTTCGACGTCTTCAGCTTGTGGGCCTTTTTGACCTTGACCTGCTTTAAACATAACTGGCGCACCTTCAGCAAGGGTTTTGAAACCATTGCTTTGAATCGCACTGAAGTGAACAAAATAATCTTTACCATTACTTTCAATAAAACCAAAGCCTTTGCTTTCGTTAAACCATTTAACTGTACCACGTACTTTTTCTGACATTTTCTATTATTCCTAATAAGTTGAACGCATATTGTAACATATTTAATTTAGAATGCAAAATATTTTTACAAATTTTTTGTAGTTCAGTGCGATCGAAATGGATTTGGATTAATTATCGTAACACCCCAGGTACGTCATCCTGAGCGTAGCGAAGGATCTCAACTTGACCATATCCGAGCCATACTCAGGAGATCCTTCACTGCGTTCAGGATGACGTATGCGCATTTTGATGGAATAAAAAACAAATTTATCCACAACCTGGG
>CANJHO010000021.1 GCA_947474165.1 Legionellaceae bacterium | reverse complement strand
GCTTCCTTCCATAAATATCGTGTGCTACCGTGTCGTGCCCACCTATTTACCCTGTCACCATCCAAGTTTGCTTTATTTAAATGCCGAGAGGCATATGATTTTATTGCGTTCATTATTTGTTCTGGCCGTAATATGACGTGAATAATGCAGTGCACATGATTGGATCTAACATGCGCGGCCAAGAGTACCCATTGTCGGTAGCTGCATACTTCTACAATGGCCTGCAAAACAATATGTCGTCTTGATTCATCAAGAAAATAAGGAGTTTCTAACATTTGTTTTTTTACCAAACCTGCTCGTTTGGAATTTAAAGACAAAAAATCAGTTCCTGGCGTATTATTGAAGCGATCAACCGATGTTGGTTTTTCCCCATGCAACCATGTTCCATAACAGTTAAATGTAATAAAATACGCAATAGGGATTGCTGTTTCCGGCAACATAGTTTCACCATTTTCCTTTTGGTTCGTGGACTTGTACGTTTCGAATATTACCAAATTAACCGGTGCCAGGCATCTAATTTTTCAAGCACATAATGACTTTTGTGAGATACGTTTCATCCCAACCCGCCATTAATCGCTTATTTTTTATACCAACCTTTGCTGTTGTTTCTTTTTTTAATAAATTCAGCGCCATTTTATTAAACACTGATATATTAGAGGCAGCATTACCAAGTTTTGAGCGCCATTGATCCTCATTAAAAGATACATCCAATCGCCAGTGTAATGAGTTTTCTACTTGCCAGTGTTCGCGAATAGATTGAGCAATTCCATTGATATTTTGTGCCTTCAAGCTGGTAATAAAATAACGATCTTCCTCTCTCTCGACTTTAGCCATTTTTTAAAATGATTTAAATTCCGTCATTGCGAGTGAAACGAAGCAACCCAGAGGTTCGAAGAGAGCGATTTCATGTCTTATAGTTACTCACTTTGAACTCCTGGGTTGCTTCGTTTCACTCGCAATGACGGAATTGCAAAAAATGGCTAAAGTCGAGATAATGGGTAATTGTTATATTGCCGGTGTGTTTGGTACTGATGTACAGCGGGCCAAGGAATGTCGGGCACGTCGCTCTCGCTCCTTTGCTCGACCTACGTCCGAATATTTTTAAGATTATTTTTTGTGCAAAAAAGCGGGCGTTTAATGTGAAAGGGACTGTGATTGATGATATATTTTTAATAGGTTAGGCCATAAATGATTTTCTAGACCGTATGAGAATTTAACACCAGCATAAATGGGTTCGCCCATAATACCTGGCTAGGCGCTGTTGACATTTCATATTAGAATGCAATAATTACACCTGGAAAATACAGTCTCAGCTTTACTAAAAATTTTCAATAGAACCGGCCTTCTCGCATCAATGCGAAAAGGCGATTCCCATCATGTGCTCATTACTCGTTAGATAGTGACTCAGCAGAAGATCCATCTGTCGTAGAAATCACTGGCATCTCTTCCTGTGGCGACACTTTAGGCGCTCCAGGTTTATCTTTCCATTCCAATTTCACACGGCCTTGTTTGTCGACTCCCGCAACGAAGACTTCAATTTCCTGACCTTCATGCAAAACTTCTTCTACCTTTTGTGAGCGTTCAGCACAGATCTGTGAAATGTGTAACAACCCATCTTTACCAGGTAGTAAATTAATAAAAGCACCAAAATCAACAATTTTATTGACCTTACCCCGGTAGGTTTGACCCACTTCAACATCAGCTATCAATGCTTTGATTTGACGTTCAGCTTCTTCCAAAGCCTCACCACTGGGTGAAAATAATTGAACAAGCCCTGTGTCATCAATATCAATGGAGCAACCGGTGCTTTCTATTAAGCCTTTAATGGTCGCGCCCCCTTTGCCAATGATGGTCCGAATTTTATCTTCAGCGACTTTAATCGTAACAATTCTTGGCGCATGTTGTGATAACTCATCACGGTGCTCAGACAAAGCATTATTCATCACATCAAGAATATGGGAACGACCCGCAAGGGCTTGCTCTAAGGCCTGAGCCATAATCTCTTTGGTAATGCCGGTGATTTTAATGTCCATTTGCAGTGCAGTAACCCCTTTTGCAGTTCCCGCGACTTTAAAGTCCATGTCGCCTAGATGATCTTCATCACCTAAAATATCTGTTAAAATTGCAAAACGAGCCCCTTCCTTAATTAGGCCCATCGCAACCCCTGCCACAGGCGCTTTTAAAGGAACACCCGCATCCATTAATGCCAAACTGGTGCCACACACCGTTGCCATTGAACTTGAACCATTGGATTCAGTAATGTCTGATACAACACGCAACACATAAGGAAACTCACTCACATCGGGCAGAACAGCCATCAAACTGCGACGTGCCAATTTTCCATGGCCAATTTCACGGCGTTTAGGGCTGCCCACCATCCCTGTTTCACCCACTGAGTAGGGAGGAAAATTATAATGCAACATAAAGCGATCTTTCATTTCGCCATCTAATTTATCCAACGTTTGCGCATCACGATCATTCCCTAAGGTTGCAGCAACGATGGCTTGTGTTTCACCCCGAGTGAATAATGCAGAGCCATGCGCTCGTTCAAGAAGGCGTGTACGAATAGCAATGGGGCGGACTGTTTTTTGATCACGGCCGTCAATGCGAGGCTCACCATCTAAAATTCGGTGGCGTACGATGGTGCTTTCTAGTGTGCTGAGAAGATTCATCACCTTATCGCGGCTAAGATCTTCACGTTCGGCAATCAGGGTCTCTGCAATTTGCTGACGTAGCTCGTTGAGTCGTTGATAACGTTGTTGTTTATCCTTCAAGAGATAAGCCTTTGTTATCTCAGTGGTTGCTAATTCAGCAATGCGGTTTTGCAAGTCCACGTCCACAGCAGGGGCTGACCAATTCCAGCTGGTTTTTCCGACTTCAGCTGCCAATTCATTGATCCCTTTAATGACATTTTTCATCATTTCATGGCCAAACATCACAGCACCCAACATCACATCTTCGCTCAATTCACGTGCTTCAGACTCCACCATGAGAATCGCATCATCGGTTCCCGCAACAACCAAGTCAAGGTCAGATTTATCTTTGGAGCCAGGATTGAGGATATACACGCCGTCTTTATAACCCACGCGAGCGGCCCCAATGGGTCCATGGAAAGGAATACCTGAAATAGCCAATGCGGCGGATGCGCCAATCATTGCAATAATATCTGAAGGAACATCAGGATTTAAGGACATGACCGTTGCAATAATTTGCACTTCATTAAAGAAATTGTCAGGAAACAAAGGACGCAGTGGCCGGTCAATTAAACGAGACACCAAAGTCTCATGTTCGCTTGGACGCCCTTCACGCTTGTTAAATCCGCCTGGTATTTTACCCGCAGCGTAAGTTTTTTCTTGATAGTTCACGGTTAAGGGTAAAAAGTTGTTTTTTTCAAATCCTTCTTTTTTTCCAACCACCGTAACCAATACCTGGGTACCATGCATGCTTGCAAATACAGCACCATCAGCTTGTCTTGCTATTTCACCTGTTTCAAGTACAAGTGTATGCTCCCCAAACTTTATTTCTTTAGTCATTTTAGTAGACACGTCAGTTACCTCGTAGGATTGTAATGGCTAAAAAAAAACGCAGAAAACTGCGCCTTTTTATTGATACTGCGCACGCGCGCAATATAGCCTAATGTGTTTGTTCGATCGATGCCAGCATCAATCAATAGGAATCTCTCAAACCAAGGCGTTGAATCAGGGTTGAATACCTGTCTTGGTTATTTCTTTTTAAATACTTTAGTAATTTTCGACGCTTGTTTACCAATTCCTGCAAGCCACGGCGTGAATGAAAATCTTTAGTATGGCTTTTAAAATGATCAGTCAGGTACTTAATACGGCCTGTCATTAAGGAAACTTGGACTTCAGGCGAACCTGTGTCATTGTCAGCAAGTTTGAATTCACTCACAATTTCTGCTTTTTGTACGCTCGTTAGCGTCATTATTTACTCCTGGATATAAATTATGCTGGATTGTTTTTACGCAGCATAGCGTAATTCTTTCTTTCAAAGGGAGGCATTTTACCAAAACCTACCGTTAGAAACAAGTGGTATCCCCGAGTAATTGTTAAACGATACTAAAATACTGCTCAGCCCGACTGCTTAAAAAATGGGAAATAAAACAATCCACCCCACTCCAGGCCAAAATTAGTATATAATTAAACTATAATGAATAAAAACAACACTAGCCGATTAGATTAATTCTGATTTGGGGTATTAACATGAGTATTTATGGGTGTATTGATGCAATTGAAACCCTTATTAATAGCGAGCCAATAGAACCCGTGGGGTTTTTTGGCAGATTATTGTCTAAATTTGGTATAAAATCAACAAGTAAACCCCTGAATGAGGTCGATAAAAATTTTTTAGAAGAGCTTAAAAAAAAGCTCAATCTAATAATTAAGATAATCGAGCGTCATGATGACCCAAATACTGAGCTGGAAACAGCCCTCGAGGAACTTAAACTGTTTCAATTGCAGACGAAGTCTCAGCAAGTACAAACATTGTGTCTCAATATTGCTAAAGATTTAGACGTGATTAAAATAAAAACACTACAAGCCCAGGCGGGGCCCAGAAACCGACCAGATTCTGATACACCATTAAATGTAGCATATCAAAACCTAATGAATAGTAGCTTAGTACACACAAAGATTCGTCAAGGCGAAATGAATAGTCTTGGTAAATCAAAAGGCGAGTGCTATGGTATTACTTTTAGTATGGCTGACTCAAGACTTAGTCCTTATCAACATCCTGGAAAAAACTTTGATTTCAATAGAACTATCCATGAATATCAAAAAAATCAATCCACTGGCTCAAAAGATCAACAAAGAATTAAAAGAACGCGCTTAACTGGCACCCAATTCTGTCCTTCCCTCCAGGCCCAAGCAGAACAACTTTATAAATTTGCAGAGAATCGAAAAGATCAGGATCTATCTATTATCCTTTATGGTCAAATGGGGCGCCATGCCTGCTATTTAAGGAACCAAGTCGACGGAAAAATTCGATACATGGATCCTAATCATGGGGCATTTTTATTCAATACTAAGGAAGAGTTTATTTCAGCTTATCGCCTCATCTATATGAAAGACAATCAACCCTTTCATTCTTATTCGATCTCCAAATTACAGGAAGATATTGACATGAGTCAAAAAGAATCACGCACCCTGGGTGGAAAATTACGAAGTCTATTAACGGGGCCAAAATATGATGGGCATAGTGAATCTTTAATAACTAACGGGGTTAATATGACGCTCGGTGCCGTAAGTGGCGCGGTTATAGGGGCCACCATCGGCAGTGTTATTCCAATTATTGGTACAGCAGTCGGTGGAATCATTGGGGGTATCCTAGGGAGCATGGCTGGTTTAAAATTAACCCAAATGGCTGGTAAAAATGGTCATAGTGGCTTGTTAGGGGTTATTAATTATTGCAGAGAAATGCTGCATTCGAATAGTGAGTCCATCAAAAAAAAGCTAGGTATCACCCGAGAAAAAGATGTTATTCCTAAGATGGAACTACCAGAACAGAATAAACCCGATCAAGCGGCAGAAAACGGTGTTATTCCTACGATAGAACCACCAGAACATAGTCCTGACCCTGTTCAGCCAACAGCTGATAGCTTAAAAATTTGGCAAAGAAATAGCGGACCAGTTTATGGTACAGCCCATAAAATAGATCCAAATGACCAACCAGGTAATATGGATATGAAGCACGACTTAGGGTGCATCATACCTGCGCCCCCACGCCAAGATCCGGCGAAGCCTGCTGTAGCGGTAATCAGGCCTAAGTGAGTAAAATGGAGAAACCTAAAATCGCTTTCTTGTTTCTACAGATCTAACTTGGCGACATAAGGACATTACAAGACAATAAACGTTTAACCTTTAAGCCCACACCCGCTTCTAGCTCACCCAACCCAATAAATTCAAGGCCATCTTGATATAAACGAATAGGGCCGCTCAGAGGTGTTATTGGCATATCACTTACGATTTTTCCTTGGCGGAGTCGAAAGACCATGTCAGTCGAGACCGTTAGCTTTGGCAAGTAATTAACAGCCCTATCCATGGGCAATAATGAAGCGATTAATTGCTCTGTTGACATCCCCTGCAAGACATCCATGCTGTACATGGGCTCATCAGCAAATCCCGCTGTATATAAGCGGTGCAATTGCGTCACGTGCGCACCTAAGCCCAATTGCTCTCCAATATCCTCGACCAAATTACGAATATAAGTCCCTTTACTGCAGGTGACAGTGATTGCAAATGAGGCCCCATCGAAGTGATTTAGTTGTAACTGATGAATAGTCACTGCCCGACTTTTTCGATCAATCTCCACGCCTGCTCTTGCATATTTATACAAAGGTGAGCCTTGATGCTTTAAGGCTGAAAACATCGAGGGAATTTGCTGAATAGAGCCCCTAAACTGTGCCAACACAGCCTCTAGATCCTGAGGAAGAACCGTGAACCCTTCTGTACGTGCAATCACCTCACCCATGGCATCTGCGGTATTGGTTTTGATACCCAATAGACCGGTCGCTTCATAACATTTATCAGCATCCAACAAATATTGACAAAATTTCGTCGCCTCTCCAAAACAGATTGGAAGCATCCCCGTCGCCAAAGGATCGAGGCTGCCGGTATGACCTGCTTTTTTAGCTTGAAATAGTCGTTTAACTTGCTGCAAAACTGCATTAGAAGTAAGGCCCATCGGCTTATTAACCAGCAAAATACCATTGATATTCTGCTTTGTATTAGCTGGGATCATTGTCTTGTTCAGTGTCGTTGACTTCATCAATTAATCGACTCAAGCGCTTACCATATTC
The DNA here is from genome assembly GCA_947474165.1 of Legionellaceae bacterium. Lineage (GTDB taxonomy): Bacteria > Pseudomonadota > Gammaproteobacteria > Legionellales > Legionellaceae > CANJHO01. Next base: position 24,608 of record CANJHO010000021.1, on the reverse strand, counting down.
AATCGATTCATCATAAATAAAATGCAACAGAGGTACCGTTCGCAAGGTCATGGTTTTAGCCAAAGCCGTACGTAAATGAGTGGCCGCTGCAGACAGCGTTACCATGGTTTCTGCGGGATCTTGATTAAAAACAGTGAAATAGACATTGGCATGCCCCAAATCTCTTGAAACTTTTACGGCCGATACCGTAATAAAAATAGGTACGCCATTCGCTATTTTAATCTCTTGCTGAATAATTTCTGCCAATGTTCGTTGCATTAATTCAGCAATTCGGTCGGTTCGTTTAAAACTATTACTCATAAGTCTCTTTTAATTTCAATGGTTTCAAAAACTTCAATTAAATCCCCAGGCTTTATGTCGTTATAGTTTTTAACGCCTATACCGCACTCAATCCCCTGTCGAACTTCAATCACATCATCTTTAAAGCGTCGAAGCGACTCTAAGGTGCCTTCAAAAATCACCACGTTATCGCGAAGGATTCGGATAGGATTGTTTCGCTTAATCACACCCTCAATCACCATACAGCCCGCAATAGCCCCAATTTTAGGTGATTTAAATACGTCACGAACTTCAGCAATACCCACAATTTGTTCTTTAAATTGAGGTGCCAACATGCCCGTTAAAGCGCCTTTCACTTGGTCAACGATGTCATAAATCACACTATAATAATGCATCGACACTGATTCCTGCTCCGCAAGGCGTTTAGCCCCTGCATCAGCACGCACATTAAAGCCAATCAGTAAGCCATGAGATGCCAAGGCCAAATGCACATCAGATTCGGTAATTCCACCGACCCCACTTGCTATCACTTCGACATTCACTTCTTCATTGGATAACTTAACCAGCGCATCAGCGATTGCTTCAACTGATCCCTGCATATCTGCTTTAAGAACCACGTGTAAGACTTTCATTTCAGCAGCGGTCATGTTTTCCATGATCCCTTCTAAAGATGTCTTTTGGCGCCTGGCTAATTTTACATCACGGAATTTACCTTGCCTAAATAGGGCAACTTCTCGCGCCTTTTTCTCATCCGGAACCACAATCACATCATCCCCCGCATGAGGAATGGAGGAAAGGCCCAAAACTTCAACTGGAATGGATGGGCCGGCTGTGTCAACTGAACTTCCGTTGTCACTCACCAATGCACGAATACGACCGTATTGAAAGCCCGCAAGAATAATATCACCCTTACGTAAGGTGCCACTCATCACTAAAACGGTTGCCACAGGGCCCCGACCTTTATCAAGCCGAGACTCAATGACCACGCCTTTTGCAGCGCCATCCGTGTGAGCTGTTAATTCTAGGACTTCAGACTGTAGTAAAATCGCATCTAATAATTCATCAATCCCTTGGCCTGTTTTGGCTGAGATATTCACAAACATGGTGTCACCACCCCAGGGCTCAGGAATAACGTCATAACCTGATAATTCTGTCATGACCCGTTCAGGATCAACGCCTGGTTTATCCATTTTATTGATGGCAACAATAATCGGCACTTTCGCTGCCTTCGCATGTTGAATCGCTTCAAGTGTTTGGGGCTTCACGCCATCATCTGCAGCAACAATCAGAACAACGATATCAGTGGCCTGGGCACCCCGTGCACGCATTGCAGTAAAGGCCGCATGACCTGGGGTATCGAGAAAAGTAATCTCGCCTTTGGGCGTGCTCACATGATAAGCCCCAATGTGCTGGGTAATTCCGCCCGCTTCACCTGCGGCTACTTTGGTCGTACGAATATAGTCAAGAAGGGATGTTTTACCATGGTCAACATGCCCCATGATCGTAACAACAGGGGCTCTAGAAACATTGTTGCTGCCTTTACTGAGGGCATCACCCAAGGTGTGTTCGATCGCATCTTCTTTCAGCATTCGGGCAACATGGCCCATTTCTTCAACCACAATAATGGCTGTTTCTTGATCGATGACTTGGTTAATGGTGGCCATTGCACCAAGCCCCATCATCACTTTAATCACTTCCGCCGCTTTAACTGACATGCGTTTTGCAAGCTCTGCAACAGAGATTGTTTCAGGCACCATGACTTCACGCTTAACAGGTGCCGTCGGCATTGCAAAACCATGGGTTAAGGATTCTTCTGCTTCACGATATTTATCTGACTTTTCATTATTTCGGCGCTTTTTGCCTTTATTTCGTTTGTTATGACTATCATGCTCACTATCATCACGAACCGTGGGTTGATATTTTGATTTTTTCTTACCTTTTTTATAATCTGTTTTCGCGGCCTCAGGTTCTTCTTTGACCACCGGCTTCTTCTTGCTGGCTCTTTCCGCTTTCGCCTCTTCGGTCATCGGCAATTCTTCTTTGACTTCAAGAACCTCAACGTCGGGAATAAGCAGATCGGGTACCAGGGTATCAGCAATCGCTGTAATACTTTCTTCGGGGAGAGCTTCACCTGGAGGTGCTGTCTGAATATCAGGCAACGGTATCGACTCATCCGTCTGCGGTGTAGATACAACTTCTTCAGATTCTTCAAGCACCTCGTCTTCAACCTCAGGTGCTACGACAGGCTCTTCAGGTAGGCTGCGTTTAACATAGGTTTTCTTTTGACGAACTTCAATATTGACTGTTTTCCCGCCATGCGCGTCATGACCCTGTGTGACTTGGGAAACACTTTTTCGTCTCAAGGTAATCCGTCCAGTTGCAGCAGGACCATCCTCCGTGCCAGCCCCTTTTAAATGGGTCAGAAGGGTGCGCTTTTGCGCTTCATTAACTGTCTGATGCTCATCAATAATGGACAATCCAGCTTCTTGTAACTGGTTCAATAAGCGCTCAACAGGAATCCCAACGACCTGAGCCAATTGTTTAACCGTCACATCCGCCATAATTTAATCCCCTTTCGGCTGTATACAACAGCCCTTCATCTAATAATATTATTGGCCATATCCCTGACTACGCTTCATCAGTACGAAACCATGGCTCGCGTGCTGTCATAATAAGAGCACCTGCTTTTTCTTCTGTCATTCCAGCAATCCCCAACAGTTCATCAACACACTGTTCTGCCAATTCGTCCATGGTAGATATCCCCATCGCCGCCAAATGCTCAGCCAGTTCAGGCGTCATCCCCTTCATCGATAACAGCGTTTCATCCGGAATGCCATGTCCCGAGGTCAATGCCTGTGTAAGCAAGGTATCATTGGCACGATTGCGAAGTTCTTCTACAATTTCTTCATCAAATTCTTCAATCGCAAGCAGTTCTTCTTTTGGCACATAAGCAATTTCTTCTAATGAAGAAAACCCGTTGGCGACTAAAAGTTCGGCTATTTCTTCATCAATCCCTAGGGCTGATGTAAATAACATCAGGGTTTTAGTCGATTCTTCCTGACTTTTTCCCTCAAACTCTTCGATGGTCATCACATTCAATGTCCACCCAGTTAATTGACTGGCCAATCTAACATTTTGTCCATTACGTCCAATGGCTTGCGAGAGTTGATCTTTGTGGACCGCTAAATCCATGGTATGCGTGTCTTCATCAACAACGATAGATGAAATATCAGCAGGCGCCATGGCATTGATCACAAGTTGTGCTGGGTTATCATCCCAAAGGATAATATCAACCCGCTCACCGCCCAACTCACTAGAAACAGCTTGCACACGTGCGCCCCGCATGCCCACACAAGCGCCCACAGGATCAATGCGACCATCATTTGTTTTCACTGCAATTTTGGCGCGATTAGCCGGTTCACGTGCTGCCGCTTTAATTTCAATAATATTTTCGCCAATTTCAGGCACTTCAATCCGAAATAGCTCAATCAACATTTCTTTGCGCACCCGACTAACCAATAACTGTGGGCCACGCGAATTATCCAGAATCTCATACAGGTAAGCACGGACCCTATCATTGGGACGAAACATTTCCTGCGGCAACATTTCACTGCGCGGCATGAAGGCTTCAGCCTTACCGCCTAAATCGATGATAATATTATCGCGAGTGGCTTTTTTGACGGTTCCGTAGACCAATTGACCCAGCTTATTTTTAAATTGCTCAACAACCAATTGACGTTCTGCTTCACGGACCTTTTGCATGATCACTTGGCGCGCGGTTTGTGCCGCTATCCGACCGAATTCAATCGAGGGGGTAAGCTCTTCAATATGTGCACCCAGCTCAATACCTGGGACGCGCGCTTGCGCTTCTTCCAGGGTTAACTCACGGTCTGGAAATTCGACCGCATCGTCTGCAACCACATCCCAATAACGAAAGGTTTCGTATTCACCGGTTCGGGGGTCAAGAGCGACTCGAATACCCAATTCCATGCCTGACAGCTTACGTGTCGCAGATTCTAGCGCTGCTTGAATTGCCTCCAACACAACGTCTTTACTGACGCCTTTTTCATTGGATAACGCCTCAGCCACTAATAACAATTCTTTGCTCATTGTTCGCCTCACTCAGCCATCAAATTAGCTTTCACAATATTAGAAAAAAGAAAATCCTGTAATATACCGTCCACCTCTAACACCAAGGTGTTGTCACTGGCTGATACGATGATACCGCTAAACTTACGTTTTCCGGCAACTGGCCTAAATACCTTCAGCGAAACAATTTGCCCAATATACTGTTGGTACTGCCAATCACTAAATAAGGGTCGAGGAATCCCTGGCGAGGACACTTCTAAACTATAATTACCAGGAATGGGGTCCTCAACATCAAGCAGTGCGCTCACTTGGTGGCTCACTTGCTGACAATCTTCAATGCCAATTCCATCTGCTTTATCAATATATACTCGCAACAATGAATGCTTACCCTGTGCAAGGTATTCACAACCCCACAAAACATAGCCCATGGCTTCAATGGTGGGCTTTAACAACGCTTCAATGTCGTTTTGTACCATATGTCGTCTCGTAGTTTAAAACAATAGGCCTAATTGAAAATATGAATTTAAATCCAGTACGAAATAAAATCCAATAGTGTAGATAATAAAAAACCCCATAAATGGGGTCTTAAATATAGTGGTAGCGGGGGCAGGATTTGAACCTACGACCTTCGGGTTATGAGCCCGACGAGCTACCAGGCTGCTCCACCCCGCATCAACTGAGAGGAATTGTACGCTGAGTTCATTGAGATATCAAGTCATTTTCACATTCATTTCAACTGTTATTCAAAATGCTTGGCTACAAAAGCAATAGGGTTTAGCAGAAAACTGCAGAACTGCAACTAAAACACCATTATATACTCTAAGACCAAAAATCAAGCTTGAATTGAGGCACTATGGCTGGTATTATTCGACTTTGTTTAAAAAAAGACTAAAACCCCTCTGTTTTAACCTTGGAGTAGCTTGATATGAGCCCAACCGAATCTAATGAATCTAACAATGATGCTGATGAGAGAAGAAATTTAGGCATCATTGCTAAAAGTATTAGCACCTTTTTAGCAATTATTCCGACCCTACTCACCACAATCGGTAGAGGTGTATTTGGATCGATGGCCTTTGTTTCCTTTGGACTCCTCAACATATTAAGAAACGGAACTGGGTTTGTAGTAGGACTTGTCGCGATATTGCCTAATATAGCAAGAAAAATACTTGGGCGATTCAGCGCCGGGATGAGTGAGGCAGTTGTTACCACACTTAAAACCCTAGTGGTCACTGTGAAAGGCGCCTTTAAAGAAACCGCTAATCTTTTTTTTATACTCCTCGGAGCCATTACGGGTTTAACAACCGAGGCATTCAATCTAACCTTAATTTTTTTGACGGCCTCTATTTTTGAAGGAACCATTCTCGCTGTAAAGATAGGTGCCATATTGACAATGTCTTTCTTGGCTGCCTTGTCCCTAGGAAGAAAAGTATTGGGTGCCGTGCTGGGTCTTATCACAGAGGCTGTCGTCATAACACTCAAATTCCTCTCAGGCTTCGCAGCATTACTGGCCGAAATACTCAATATAGGAATTAGATTACTGGGCATCGTCGTTGGCCTTATGGCTCAGACCTGGAACATCCTTAGATTTGCGGTTGCTGTAGTCTTTGGGCTTGCTAGTGAGGTGCTCCTTTTTACTGGCAAAACATTGCTCCTACCTTTCGTACTTGCTCTTGAAACACTTAATATCGTACGAAAATTAGCGGCTGTTTTAAATGGACTGGCTAATGAAATCATCAATGTCTTGAAAATGGGGATTGGCGTCATCGCAGGGCTCATTGCCGAAGGATTCAATATCGCAAGGAAATTACTCGCCTTGACGATTGGATTGTTTTTTGAAACGACAACTGTGATTAGAAAAATTGCTGCAGGAATCATCGCACTACTCCCTGAAGCGGTTATTTTAAGTCGAAAATTCCTAGGATTAACCATCGGTGGTCTAGCTGAAACCTACAATATAGGAAGAACTGTTCTAGCGGCCATACTCGCGCCCATTGCGGGGAGTATTTATGGTTTTTTTGGTGGGGGACTATCTGGGCTCAAAAAAGTGTTTAGCGCTGTTTTTAAAAATGTCGGCGGCAATACCCCTTTTGGCGCTGCATATACGAGCATTTACAATCGCATTGCGAGTCACACCCCTTTTCTTGCTGCATACAAGTATTACTTTGATAAAATGGCAGGCCCACATGCACTAGGCTATTTTTTCTCCGATCGAAACAACAGTAGGCTCGCAGGTACTACCCCCTTTCGCGATGTTTTTATTCATGCTTACCAATTTTTCGCAGGCAATACCACCCGAATCGGCTTAGGCTTCATGCCAGGCTTCAACTCGATGGCAGGCAATGCTGCGATAGGCGTCGGCCTCAGTTTGTATTGGAGTAAGATTCGTAACCCACAAATAACGTATCTGACCGGCACCGTATTTGCTTCAGTCTACCAGCGCATTGCAGGAAATCATTCGTTTCGAGAAGTTTTTAACTCAGCCTATGAGAGAGTGGCAGGAAATAAGAAAATCGGAACACTGGTTCAATCTGTTTATATAAATTTAACTAATAATTTGCCTCAACTGGGTTTATCATTTAAATTTATCTATGCAGGCGTTGGTGGGGAATTCATTGGACCTCGTTTATACGATTTTTACAATAAGGCCACGATGAATTTCTCGTTTGGTGCCGCTTTCATGAGGCATTATAGAAATAATCTATTGCCAATCGGCCGTGCTTTCACAGCGACTTTTCGTGCCATCGCAGGCAATCGAACCCCCGGTGCTGGCTTCGCAGAGACTTATAGCGCAATGAGTGAGCATCTTGCCTTCGGCAATACTTTCATTAAGGTAAACCGTTTTGTAAGTGGGAATACTTCCATTAAGGCCCCATTTCATCTTGTCAACCGATCAGCTTTTTTCGGAATACTACCCTGGTGGAAACAACAAGTTGCATCTAGAATGTTTCAACGCATTTCAGGATATGACACCAGAGAAGGCCTGAAAACTGTGTCAGATCACATCATCAGTGATTTTAATGAGAGTCGAAAGCACACGGATATCATTTGCACAGGCACCAATGGATTTTTACGCGGGGCTGCGGCAAGTATCGCTTTAATCATTGCCTACCCACTGGCGGGCATTAGCTTTGGTTTTGTAAATGCTGGATTCCCCGGTGCGGTCATTGGATTATTTAGTGGCCTGTATAAAGCCATTACTTTCCCATTCAGAAATAGCTATAGAAATGCAAAACATCAAGGATCCTTAGACAACATCAACCTACAGGATTTGGTGATCGCTGATTGGCATCAGCTTGAAGAAAGTACCCTTGTTATCTGGGAAACTTTACTCCCAGAAGACGCTGCGCCTATTTTAACAATTGTACCCGATGCTGATAACGAGACGTCTTCTCATGCTGGACCACTTACAGTACTGCATGCAGGCTCCGCCCATCAAGGGGGCCGTTCGCCAACACCACCGCCTGAATATGAATATTCAGATTATACCACTACATTGCTCAGCTCAATGACTGATCCTATATTGGATACGCCATCTAGCTCAGCAAATTTTTTAAATCAATCAAGGGCTTAGGCTCGGAAATATCACTTGAACCATGACCCGTATTAGCACGAGCAACGGGTCGCGGCATCAAGGATAAGCGTTGGAAACAGGTCCTAGTTGTATTTTTTTCGCAGTTTCTCTAATTAAATGTCTAGCCTCTTCTTTTGTGATTTTTCCACCCAGTGAGCTCATCGCCTGATCAGGGTCAAGCCAGAAACGCAAAATGAAATCAGGAAACAGTGAGTCTACAGGGAAGCCAATAGAATCAATGGGCATTTCTGCAAGTTGTTGAAGATGATTTAACTTTGTGTGATGTTCATCGTCAGTTTTTAACCATTCATGAATAATAGTCTCTACAGTTTCCTGTAACATTCGTATCACGTTTTTTTTCTGGAACTCTTTGAAAAATTCCCCACCTTTCTTTTCGAAGCGCTTCATAAGGTAACTCCTTTATTATGTACCTATCAAATATATTTAATCACAGTCACAATTATACTGCGCACAGTATAGCGTCTAGATAATTTAGTTAACTTAATTTAGGCCCTGTCTTGCTTGATTCACATATTTCCTGCTCTGCATTGGCCGTTCTCCAAAATATAGGCGGACAGCGTTCTGGCGGGATTTGTAATAAATTGACAAGCTGACTGGTCATTGCCTTTTTTGTCTTGTCCCGATAGCAGGCTACTTTATCTGACGCACTGTCTCCCGGAAATGCATTGATAAAACCCTGTAGTTCCTGTAAATTTTTTAATGCTATTTCGGGATTAATTTCAGCAATCTTGAACTTGATACGTAAATCCTCTCTTCTTTCGTTAAGATGCGCACAAAAGAGCTTTTCCCGACCACGTTTTGAAAAGAGTTCCCCATAAATATCAGAGCGCTCTTTGATACTTGTTGTTCTGCCCAGTAAAGCCAATTTCTCAATATAATTATCAAGTCCAATTTGAGATGAATATTCATCTTTATCGCTTAAAAACCAATCTTGTAAGGTATGGGAGCCAAAATAAGCTTGATAAGGGTAGAATTGATCTTGGGTTTGAATCGTGACTTCAGGCCTATATATTGTAAAAGAATGTGATCCAAGCCAACAATCAAATTTGCTTTTTTGTTCATTAAAAAAACCAGCTATATCACATATTGCGAAATCTTCAGGATTATTTGGCTCTTCAAGAACAAATGGATCACAAAGACTATATTCTATTTTACTTCCTATTTTCCTAAATAGGTCCTGGCATTTTTCCTCAGTTTGACCAAGATCAAACAGACGACCTGAGCGATCAAGAAAAATAAGCGTATTTTCTAGTAAGTAAATTCTATTTCGTCTGGCGGTTTCTGGGATGAAATCTAAGCTGCTTATTTTAATCAGCTCATCAGGATAGTTATTTCTATCCAATTCAAATCGGATGAGCAAGTTTTTATTAGAATAGGATATTTGATGCAGGGATTTTCTTAAATTACTTCCATCTTCTGATAATTTTTCATACGGAGTAGCATGTAATTTTTCTACGGCTGTTTTTTCTAAAAGTAATTCACACACATCGTTGCTTGCTTGCCCGCAACTCTGAGTAGGCTCGCTCATCATATGACTGACTTGTGCTACTTCACTTGAAATGTGTTGACTAAGGCTTCCTGTTTTACAAATACGGGGCAAAGATCTTTCTGCTTGCATTTGTCCTAGTACCTCAGCAGGAACGCCGGTCATCATAATGCCAAATTCTTGCACCATGCTTTTCAACCGTCTGTGAAGCATTAAACCTAACGATTCAGGCTCTATTTTAGGCATTTTAACACCAAATAAAAAACAAAAAGAAAAATTATACACCAAAATTGATTGATTATAAATAGATCAACCTGTAAGCTGGGCAAAGTAGCGATAACCCACACTGTGACTTTCGCACAATAAGTTGTTTTTTTAATCACCCATGTTTTGGCACCGTAGATCCATAGAGTTCATCCCACACCTCTTGAACAGTATTTGATTTATGCCTGTGCTCATCCAGTTTTTCTTCAGGCAAGGTTTTTAAAAATTCTACCAATTGCTCACGTTTATCAGTTGAAACACTGTCAGCCATTTGTATAATCGTCTTAAGATCATCCTCTGTTATTAATGATGAGATAGCATTTTCTTTAAGTTGTTGCCTATAATATTGAACCTGGTTCCTTTCTGTAATAGGTGCTGTTACTGCGAGCTCTTGTATTTTGGGTGGTATTAAGAGGGCCTCTAAATTTTGTTTCATTGCACTTCGTGCTGTTTTATCATAAAGCTCCCACTGCCTTTTAGCATTTTCGCCTGGGTAGTTTTGATCAATAAAATCCATAACTGATTCTAAATTTTCTAATGCGTGCTCTGGCCTCACTTCCGTGACCTTATATTTTACTCTTAACGGACTTGTTTTTTCACGAATCGTTGCGCAAAAAGTACTTTCTGACCCCGGGGTTGAAAATAACTCGGCGTAGGTATCAGAACGAACTTTACTGTTTGTTGTTTCACCTAATAAGGCTAGTTTTTCAATATAAGCATCGATGCCAAGTTGTGATAACTTTTCGTCTTTATCGCCGGAAAACCATTGTTGTAACGTATGTTTAGTCCAATAAGCTTGGTATGGGTACAATCCACGTGGACTCTCTTCTTCTGTTTGTGGAGCAAAAATTGTAAATGAATGTGTAGAACACCAACAATTAATATTTTCTATGCTGTCCTGCAATGCCCGATCCATCTCACAAACTGCTTCTTCTTCAGGGCCAGCAGGTGGGTCCATAAAATCATCATTAAGAACATAATCCTGGAGATAAGGTGTTTGAATGGCATCAAACAACCTTTTACAATTCTCCGGTGTTTGTCCTAAATCAATAATTTGCCTAGATTCATTAAGATATAAAAGCTGATCTTCTAATAAGTAAACCTTATGTGCTTCTGCCTTCGCAGGGTTGAACTCAGCTCTCTTTATTTTGCTGTAGGTTTTAGGAGGGTTATATCGATCAACTTCAACTCTTATGAGTAAGTCTTCATTAGGTAGGACAGATTTCAAATTACTGCCATCACTGGATAGGCATTCATAGCTTGATTTTTCAAATTCATCCGAACCTTCTATTCCTAAAAGTAACATGCACACATCATTGCTTGCTTGTCCACAGCTGTTCGAGGGTTGAGTAAAGTCTGACATTCGAACTGCTTCATCAATATTTTCTCTTATATCTCCCATTTTTTTTATAGATGCGCTCGAGATTTCTGCTTGATTTTGGCCCAATGTTTCGGCAGGAACCCCTGCCAGCATTAAACCATAAGCTTTAGTCATGTCTTTAATTTTTTTGTGTACCTCTAAGCCAAGCGTAGGCATTTATTCATTCACTAATCATCACAGTGTAATATAAGTGTAGTTCAAGAATGAAATGATGTGGATTATAGCCTCATTCAATACAAGATAAGCCCAAAATAAGCAGGCCGCATTAACTTAATTATTTGTAACACCCCAGGTACGTCATCCTGAGCGTAGCGAAGGATCTCAACTTGACCATATCCGAGCCATACGCAGGAGATCCTTCACTGCGTTCAGGATGACGTATACGCAGTTTGATGGAATCAAAAAAACAAATTTATCCACAACCTGGGGAGTTACAATTATTTATTGTTTTCGAAATGAGGCACTAGCTAGTCGCTGGCGCGTAATTGGTTTTCACTTGGTTCCTACGTGCCGCGCTTTATGCGCGGCACGTAGGGGTTTATTTTCGTGTGGGAAGCTCAGGGACAAGCCGCGGTACGTCGATTTAAGAGGTCAAATGAGGTTCGCGCCAGCGACTAGCTAGCAAATGCACTAATACAAGTCGCAATCAGTGCGCCTGGAAAAACACCTAAATATAATAGCGATAAACAATTCACTGAAAAAATGAGGGTTGTTGCATTGGGTAATTTCACAGGGGTTAGATCAACTGCCTCATCAAAATACATCACTTTGATAATCCGCAAGTAATAAAAAGCTCCAATCACGGCAAACACTAAGCCTAACACCGCAACCCAGATCATTTGTGCATCTACCAAGGCTTTTAATACCAATAATTTTGTGAAAAATCCAACCAAAGGGGGAATGCCCGCCATGGAAAGCATGACCAACATCATCATGAAGGCTAGCCATGGGTTGCGTTTATTTAATCCTTTTAAATCATCTACCGCCTCAATTTCCACGCCTGAGAGTGAGAGTAAGGCGATAAGACCAAAACCCGCCGCAGAGGTAATAGAATACACAATGACATAATAAAGCGCTGCTGCATACCCGCTGGCTGTTGCAGCCAATATCCCAAATAAAGCATAGCCCATGTGCGATATGGCTGAATAAGCAAGGAGGCGTTTAATATTATTTTGAGCAAGCGCCAGGAGATTACCTGCACCTGTTGATAACAGCGCCATAATAAGAATCAATTGCTGCCATTGTGTTGCCACATCAGGAAGGCTCAAGGCTAAAATCCGCAAGGCCATGCCCAGGGCCGCTATTTTTGGGGCGGTCGCTATGAATAAGGTCACAGACGTTGGTGCCCCTTGGTACACATCAGGCACCCACATATGAAAAGGCATGGCCGCCAATTTAAACCCAACCCCTGCCAAAATAAACACCAAGGCAAAGGAAAGCAACCCGCCCTGTGTTTTCCAGGTTGTTGCTATCACTTGAGCCACTTCCAGTAGATCTAATTTGCCGGTTGCGCCATAAAGTAATGAAATCCCATATAACAACATGCCTGAGGCAATCGCACCCATCACAAAATATTTCATGGCCGCTTCTGAAGCATCACTATTGTTTCTTCGAATAGCCGTCATTGCGTATAAAGGAAGGGAAAGCAATTCTAAGCCTAAATAAATAGTGAGGAAGGAATGCGCGGAAACCAATGTCATCATGCCCAAGGTTGAAAACAAACCGAGAATATAATAATCACCAGAGGGCATTTGTCGTTCTTCGTTGTAATGTTTTGAATAAAAAAAACTTAAGCAAACGGATAAACAGATAAATATTTTCATCAGTTGTGCCGTATCATCACTGATAAATAGACCATGAAGAATAACGGTACTGTATTGACCCAAATAGAGAAAACTAACGATTCCCGCTAATATTAACCCACCCATTGCCGTAAAAAAAGCGATGGATTTAACCGTATCCCGCAAAAATAGATCCCCCAACAACGCAAGACATGCGGTGATCAGAATGATCATTTCAGGTAGGGCTAAGTGAAGATTATTTAATATTTCAGTCATGTTATTTTGGCCTTACAATTTTGATTGATCTGAGTGTGCTAGGGTATGGCTTACCGTTTGATGAACATATTCAAGCATGGGTTTGGGATAAACCCCCAAAGCAATGACTGCGAACGCCAAGAGCACATAAGCACTCAATTCATAAGCACTGAGATCGTTTAGTTCCTCAACCTTCTTATTCGTAATGGGCCCGAAAATAACCCGCTTATACATCCACAAGGTGTAGGTAGCGCCGATAATTAATGTGGTTGCAGCCCAAAATGCCACCCAAAAACCTGCTTTGATACTCCCTAATATCACCATAAACTCTCCCACAAAACCGGAGGTCCCAGGCAACCCCGCATTGGCCATCGCAAATAACATGAAGAAGGATGCGAATATTGGCATTGTATTAACAATCCCCCCCATGTCACGAACAGCCCGCGTGTGCATTCTGTCATAAATGAAGCCAACCCCAGCAAACATCGCGCTTGAAACAAAAGCATGAGAAATCATCACCACAATGGCCCCTTCCAACACAAGGGCTGCATTACTCAAACTAGCGTGCTCTGCAACTGCGAAAATTGCAAAACAACCCAGGGTCACAAAACCCATGTGTGAAATAGATGAATATGCAATGAGTCGCTTCATGTCCTTCTGAATGATGGCCACAAGTCCTACATAAACCACCGCAATTAACGACAAGACCACCATGATTCCCGCATAATGACTGCAAGCATCGGGAACGATAGGCAAGGCAAAACGAATAAATCCATACGCACCTAGTTTTAATAAAATAGCGGCCAGCACGATTGAACCCCCAGCAGGGGCCTCAGTATGCGCATCAGGCAACCAGGTGTGAACCGGAAACATGGGTATTTTGATAGCAAACCCAAGAAAAAAAGCAATAAAAATATAGGTTTGAGCACTCATCCCCAATTTTACAGCGGCTAGATTGTCAATATCAAAGGAGCCTGCGACATAGCCTAAATATAAAAAAGAAGCCAGCATTAGCACCGACCCAAGGAAGGTATATAGAAAAAATTTAATCGCTGCATAAACACGATTTTCTGATCCCCAAATTCCAATAATCAGATACATCGGGACGAGCGTGGCTTCCCAGAAAATATAAAAGACAATGGCATCCATCGCTGAAAATACACCAACCAGAAGCCCTTGCATGATTAAAAAAGCAGCTAAATATTGGCCTACGCGTGTTTTAATGCTATCCCAAGTGGCGAGAATCACAATCAGGTTCGTAAACACGCTCAATACAATTAAAAGCAGCGCCAGCCCATCAATACCCAAATGATAATGAATTCCAAGTGCCGGCATCCAGGGACTATTTTCAACAAATTGCATGTTGTAATTGTTGATATCAAAACCAGCCACCAGGGGGATACAGAAGCAAAGGGTTAATAATACGATGAATAATGACAAATAGCGCGATACATTGGGACTCTTATCATCGCCTGTAAGAAAAACAAATACGCCACCAATAATTGGCAGCCAAATCAATAGATTGAGCAAATGATGCATACCCTCACCCTAATAATAACCAACAAAGAAACCCTAAAACACCGAACACCATGACGGCGATATAATGATACAGATAGCCATTTTGGAAACCCTGTCCTTTTAGCGCAAACCATTTGACAGTCCGCCCCGTTCCATTGACTATCAAGCCATCTATCAAACGCTGATCACCAATCTGATAAAATCCTTCGCCTAGGGCTTTTATACCCCGAACCAAGACGTTTTCATTGAAGGCATCGAAACCATATTTATCTAAAAGGATCTGGTAGATAAAACCAAAGCGTTTGGCTAACACGGCAGGCATGGTGGGGCGTACAATATAGGCCATCCATGCAATAAAAATACCGCCCAAAGTCAGCCAAAAAATAGGCGAGTCAGGGGCATGTAGCAAACTGCTTAGGGGTGAAACAATCTCTTTTGCAAGTTCGGCTAACACATCATGTGAGGGCAGAACAAAGAGTGAGGCGCCTAATAAACTCGGCTTGTTGAATAAAATAGGCATGTACAATAAATATCCTAAAACAACAGAGGGAATTGCCAATAAGACCAAGGGGATCCAAACGACTGCAGGTGATTCATGAACATGCGCTAGCGTCTCTTTATCCATTCGGGGGGTCCCATGAAAGGTCATGAACAACGCACGAAAAGTATAGATTGCCGTGACCATCGCACCCATCGCCACACAGAAATAGGCATAACGACTACCGGGAATTGTGGCCAATTGAACCGCCTCAATGATGGTGTCTTTAGAGTAAAATCCAGCAAATGGGGGTATGGCACACAGTGCGAGACCACCAATCAAGAAGGTAATATAGGTGATGGGCATTTTTCGCCAAAGGCCACCCATTTTTCGCATGTCTTGTTCATGATGCATGCCAATAATGACAGAGCCTGCCGCTAAAAATAGCAAGGCCTTAAAGCATGCATGGGTGAGAAGATGAAACATCCCCGCACTATAGGCAGAAACACCCATGGCAGCCATCATATAACCAAGCTGAGAGAGGGTAGAATAAGCAATGACTCGTTTAATGTCGTTCATGACGATGGCCAATAGGCCAGTAAACAATGCGCCCGTCGCACCAATCACTAAAACAAAACTCAATGCAGTGGTCGATAATTCAATCAGCGGCGAAATTCTTGCAACCATAAATACACCGGCTGTCACCATCGTCGCCGCATGGATCAATGCTGAAATAGGCGTTGGACCTTCCATGGATTCAGGTAGCCACACATGTAATGGCACTTGGGCTGATTTTCCCATTGCCCCTACGAATAACAACAAGCAGGTCACGGTCATAACAGACCATGAGTGCCCACTAAAAATCTCGATATTTTCTGTGGCGAGTCCTGATGCATTATTGAATACCACCTCATAATCCAGGCTGCCAACATAAGCAAAAATCAGGCCTAATCCAAGAATAAACCCAAAATCACCGACACGGTTGACAATAAAAGCTTTCATACCCCCTTCGATGGCTGATTCTTTGTGATACCAAAAGCTAATCAATAAATAAGAAACCAGGCCAACACCTTCCCATCCAAAAAACAACTGCAGGAAATTATTAGCTGTCACCAGCATTAACATCATGAAAGTGAACAACGAAATATAACTAAAAAATCGCTGATAACCTGGATCATCTGACATGTAACCAATACTATAAATATGAACGAGAAATGAGACGAAGGTCACTGTCACCATCATCACGACGGTTAATGGATCAATTAAGAAACCAATATAGAAGCTAAAAGGAAATAGATCCCCTCCATTCGCCCAGGTGTATAAATTCGTATTTAAGATAGGGACGGCATGCGTCAAAACCAAAATGGCCACGTAAACTGAGAGCAGGAAGGACAAACCAACCCCGGCCGTGGTCACGGTATGCGCCCCAATTTTTCCAATTTGGTGTCTAAAAAAACCAGCAATCACTGAACCCACCAGTGGCGCTAGAACGATTATCAAACAACACTGTAGAATACTCACGTGCTTACCCTTTTAAGTGATTCATTTTGCTAACATCAATATTGCCTCTATTGCGATAAAGCAATAAGACGATGGCCAAACCAATGGCCGCTTCAGCTGCGGCAACGGTTAATATAAAAAATACAAAGACCTCCCCCGCATTTCCCCCATAGTAATGAGAAAATGCAACGAAATTGGTATTAACTGCCAGCAACATTAATTCAATACAGACCAATAATAAGATGATATTTCTGCGATTTAGAATAATGCCTGTTAGACTCATGCCAAATAAAATTACACTTAATATCAAATAGTGCGTCACTGGTATCATGCCTGGTTCCTTAAAGTTGTGGACCTATCCGAACCACGCCCTATCGGTCGTGGCTCGGATAGGGTCAGAGATAGGATGCGATGACGGATTAGATACGGCATTATTTCTCTGCCTTCATTTTAACGAGCTTCACGCGATCCTCTGGACGCGTCATAAGCTGCTTAAGTATATTTTGTCGCTTCGACCGAATCGGGTTACGATGGGCTAATGTGATCGCAGCAATAATGGCCACCAGCAAAATAACGGCCGCTAATTCAAAGGCGAATACATAATCAGTATATAAAATCATCCCCAAAGCCTCTGTATTAGACCGCGGCAGACTACTGGTTGGCCCTGTATCTGGGATAAAATCAGTCGATACGGTTTTATCAACGGTGACAGATAATTGCACTGCTGTTTCAAAGTCACCCTTGGGTATCGCCACCAATAACAAACTCGTCAACAGAGCAATCACAAGTAAGCCGAATGGGAAATACCGAAGGAGGTGTTTTTTCCTTGATTCTACATCAATGTTCAACATCATGATGACAAATAAAAACAGCGTCATGACAGCACCCACATAGACCAATACTAGAATCAGTGCTAAAAATTCAGCCTGAACTAAAATCCAAAGAATAGCGCTTGCAAAAAAAGCCAACACGAGAAATAACACACAACGAATTGGGTTATTTTGTGTTATCACCATCAGCGCTGAAGCGAGGGTCAGGCCCGCGAACACGTAAAATATAATTTGTGGCAACATCTCATGCATGGTGTACCCCATTAACGGTATTTTTCATCAGCAACTCTATCGGCAGCTAGCCTTTTTTCCATCAAATCGCCAACAGCCAACAGTTTTTCTTTGGTCATAATGTTCTGGCCGCGCTCACTGATATGATAATGTTGAATCGGTGTCACAACAATTGAATCCACTGGGCAAGATTCTTCACACAAGCCACAATTGATGCATTTAAATACATCAATATCATAACGGGTTGTGCGACGCTGTCCCTCGTCATTCGGCTCTGACTCAATCGTAATGGCCAATGCAGGGCATACTGCCTCACATAATTTACAGGCAATACAACGCTCTTCACCATTCGGATAGCGTCTTAAAGCAAGCATGCCACGAAAACGCGGTGAAATGGGCGTCATTTCCTCGGGAAACTGGACAGTAATTTTTTTCTTAAAAAAATATTTGCCTGTTAATTGTAAACCGCGAAGCAATTCAAGCAGCAAAAAACTACGAATATAATGCTGAATGGTTCGATATATTTTTTTCATTGGCTTGCTCAATTAGTTAAAACCAGGGTTTCACTTGGGCAACCACCATTAAGGCTGTTATTACAACCCAAACAATCGTTACTGGGATTAAGACCTTCCAGCCTAAGCGCATGAGTTGATCATAACGATAGCGGGGAAAGGTCGCTCTTATCCATAAATACACAAATAAAAAGAAGGATATTTTTGCAAAAAACCAAACAATCCCCGGAACGAAGAAGAAAATATCCGCCAATAGAGGGATCCCCTCAAAGGGTGAAAGCCAGCCACCTACAAATAAAATGACCATGAATGCTGAGATCAAAATCATACTGGCATATTCGGCCAGGAAGAACAACGCAAAACCAATCGCTGAATATTCCACGTGAAACCCTGCAACAATCTCAGATTCGCCTTCCGCCATATCAAATGGGGCTCGATTGGTTTCTGCAATACCGGCTATCCAGAACACCATAAAAAGGGGAAGTAGTGGGAGAAACCACCAATGCAAAATTCCACCTTTTTGTGACAGGACGATGTCGGTGAGGTTCATGCTGCCTGCCGCCAATAGAACGCCTACCAATGCAAAGCCCATGGCAATTTCATAGGAAATGGTTTGTGCCGCACTTCGCAAAGCACCCAACATGGCATATTTTGAATTTGATGCCCATCCTGCAATCAATATCCCATAAACGCCCAACGAGCTCATTGCAAATAAATACAGTACACCAGCATTAATATTGGCCAATTCCATCCCTTCAGAAAAAGGAATCACAGCCCACCCTGCCAATGCTGGGGTTAATGAAAACAAAGGGGCTATCACAAAAAGATATTTGTTAGAACGCGTTGGAATGATAATTTCTTTGCAAATCAGTTTGATAAGATCCGCAAATGGCTGCAGCAGCCCTCGATATCCAACACGATTCGGGCCTATTCGAACCTGCATATAACCAATGACTTTACGCTCAGCATAGGTAAGATACGCGACGCTGATGAGTAGCGGCACCACGATAACCAGTATTTTAATAATAATCCAAAGCAATATACTAATGTCATGCAGCATGTTATTACCTATCTTTAATCGTTATTGCAGCATATGCGTAGCCGAGATCAACCGTCTCGGGTAGTGCATTAGCAACCCATACGATATCTAGCGCCATCCGCTCATCGCGTTTCAGCGGCAATGTTATCTCAATATCGCTTTGAGATACAGTGACTGTTTCATCTAATTTAAAACGATCCGCCGTCGTTGGATGCATATGAATACAAGCGGTTTCCGCTGCAGCACTTTCTTGTAATGCCGTTGCATGCCGAACAATCGCATCACAGCGATACATTGGCCACTCGCCTACGCGAACCAAACCTTGTTGATTTAAAGGCAGTGATTCGGGATAAAATGGGATATATTTATTATCCAACATCATCCCAACCTCTTCTTTAATCTCTTTCAAAACCTCATCAGAGGCCGCGTAGTCAAACCCATTGCAATGCAATAGATTCGCTAGCACGCGTAAGACTTTCCAGGCAGGCCTTGCCTCACCGAAGGGTGCCACTGCTCCCTTCACTGTTTGCCAGGTTCTATCGATATTGATATAGGTTCCAGATGTTTCTGCAAAAGGCGCGATAGGTAGTATCACGTCAGCATAATCCTGAATTGATTCGTTTTGATAGGCTGTAAGCATCACTACAAATTCAGCAGCCAACATGGATTG
Source organism: Legionellaceae bacterium (assembly GCA_947474165.1). Classification (GTDB taxonomy): domain Bacteria; phylum Pseudomonadota; class Gammaproteobacteria; order Legionellales; family Legionellaceae; genus CANJHO01. The sequence goes on along the minus strand of CANJHO010000021.1, from coordinate 4,703 downwards.
ACGAGTTCGGTATGGATTTGCAAAATCATATCCCGGCTCAACCCCCATTAAAAAATAGCCCTTTAGTTTTGCATCCAATGCGGCCTGAACATCGAGCCCCGGCTCATTGATTAATTTTCCAGCCAGGGTGCGATGCGGCACCATGCCTGCCAGCCAAGCCCCGGCGCTATTGGCGCCTACGGTTAGTCGCACCACGCGCGCGCCGCTGAGGGTCTCTATCAATCCGACCAATGTACGTAATAAGGCGGCGTCAGGATGATTTTCACAGAGCGCGCCCGTTATCACCACAGCCTTATCCCTTCGCAATGCTTTGGCCATCGAAATAGTCTTTGAGTCAGGTTTTAATCCAATCAATAACCGTTGTACAGAGACAGAAAGCGTACTCACATCTTCGGCCAGGGCCAAAACAAGGCTTGCCAGTTGCATGGGCATCTCTTGGGGTGAACTGATAATTTTCTTGGTTATATCAAAGTGATAATCATAATCAACGGGGTTAATGGCATAAATCTTAGCCCCATTTCTGAAGGCTTTTCGCACCCGCAATCCAGCCAGGGGAACCTCTCTATCAATATTACACCCTAAAAGAAGGACGGTATCTTGCGTGTCAATATCAGCATAAGGCAATGAACTCGTGGGCATCACAGGCAAGCCGGCTTGATCACGAAAATCAGTTTGCTGTAAACGATGATCCAATTGATTGACGCCCAAGTCTCTCATCAGCTTTTGTAGTAAATATAGTTCTTCGAGCGTTGAGGAGGGTGATGCAAATGCTCCCATTTGTTCAGGACCATGTTGTTTAATAACACGGCTCATGCCCTCTGCCGCAAATTTCAGGGCCGTTGGCCAATCCACGGTTTCCCATTGACCATTTCGCTTGATAAGGGGCTGGCCCGCACGGTCTTGATGCTTCAGACCTAAGTAACTAAATCTGTCTCTGTCTGACAACCATACTTCATTGATAGACTCTTGCTCTTTAGGGACTGTTCGCATCAATTCATTCCGACGAACATGCATATAAATATTTGATCCCAAGCAATCATGCGGAGCAACCCCCTCATGTTGATTTAACTCCCATGCCCGCGCAGTAAAGCGGTAAGGCTTGGAGGTTAAAGCACCCACCGGGCAAAGATCGATGATATTTGCAGAAACCTCGGAGCTCAGACTGTGTTTGATGTAAGTCCCAATGTGTAGATTTTCGCCACGACCTGTCGCACCTAATTCGCGGACGCCTGCGACTTCATCACCAAAACGAACACACCGAGTACAATGAATGCAACGTGTCATTTCTGTGGAAATCAATGGGCCTAAATCATCATCTTCGACGGCTCGTTTGCTTTCCTCAAAATCGGAGGTATCATTCCCATAACCCATTGAGACATCTTGTAATTCACATTCACCACCCTGATCGCAGATAGGGCAATCCAAGGGGTGATTAATCAGCAAAAATTCCATAACGGCTTGCTGCGATCGAATCGCTTCTTTAGATTTTGTAAATACTTTCATGCCATTCGTAATAGGCGTCGCACAAGCCGGAACAGTCTTACGACTATTTTCTACTTCCACAAGGCACATCCGGCAATTGGCCGCAACAGAAAGTTTCTTATGGTAGCAAAACCGCGGAATATGGATCCCAGCCTCATCAGCCACCTCAATGATCATTTTGCCATTTTCTACTTCAAAGGCTTTTCCGTCTATTTCAATGTTAGCCATTAGTCAACCTTCTCTGCTGTAACGCTTGAACGTTTATGCTGAATAAAGTAATCAAACTCAGATTTAAAATGTTTTACAAAACTTTGCACAGGCCATGCCGCCGCTTCGCCTAGTGCACAAATGGTTCTGCCCTCAATGTTATTCGCAACATTGACCAATTTTTCTACATCGCCTGGCTCGCCATGACCGTGTAAAATACGATGCAATAAACGAACCAACCAACCCGTTCCCTCTCGACAGGGGGTACATTGACCACATGATTCATCCATATAAAATTCTGAGAGTCGATACAAAGTATCCACCATGCAGGTGGTATCATCCATGATGATCACCGCACCAGAACCCAGTGCTGATCCAGCTTTTTGGAGACTGTCATAATCCATATCAAGGGTCATCATCAACTTACCCGGCAATACGGGCATAGACGTACCGCCAGGAATCACCGCCTTAATTTGATGGCCTTTTCGGATGCCACCCGCAAGATCTAACAATGTTTTAAAGGGGGTGCCGAGCGGGATTTCAAAATTTGCAGGGTTATTGACATGCCCACTGACACTAAAACACTTAGTCCCACCGTTGTTGGGCTTACCTAATTTTAAGAACCATTCCCCACCTTTTTCAAGAATCACAGGCACTGATGCGAATGTTTCGGTGTTATTAATGGTGGTCGGTTTCCCATATAGGCCATAGTTTGCAGGAAATGGGGGTTTAAATCGGGGTTGGCCCTTTTTACCCTCCAAGGAATTTAATAAGGCGGTCTCTTCACCACAGATATAAGCGCCAGCCCCTAAATGATTATACAAATCAAAATCAACTGAAGCACCAAGAATGTTTTTCCCTAGCAAACCCGCAGCATAAGCCTCTTTCAATGCCCCTTCTGTTCGTTCGAATGGCTCCCAAAATTCCCCTCGAATATAGTTGTAACCCACCGAGGCGCCAATCACATAACCCGCAATGGCCATCCCTTCGATCAATTGGTGGGGGTTATATCTTAAGATATCGCGATCCTTACACGTGCCAGGTTCCCCTTCATCTGAATTACAGACCACATATTTTTGTATGGGCGCATTTCGATTCATGAAGCTCCACTTTAGTCCTGTGGGAAAGCCTGCTCCCCCACGTCCTCGCAAAGCGGATGTTTTGAGTTCATCGATGATCTGTTGTGGCGGCGTTTGTTCTTTCAAGATACGACGCCATGCACTGTAGCCACCAACACTTTCATAGGCCTTAAGGGTCCATGATGCCGGTAAATGCAGTGTTCTGTAACAGACTTGATTCAATTCAACCATGGCTTTTATCTCTATAAATTATTCGTACTGTTCAAGCACCGCATCAATGTTATCGGCGCACAGGTTTTCATGATAATTTTTATCAACCTGCATCATTGGGGCATTAACACATGCCGCTAAGCACTCAACCTGTCGCAAGGTAAAACGGCCATCTTGGGTTGTTTCACCTAATTTAATCGCAAGTCTTTCCTCTAGCAGCTTCACAATGGCATCACTCCCCCGTAACTTACAGGAAATGTTAGTGCAAACATTAACCAGATGTCGACCAATAGGCTTATCTTCGTACATCGTATAAAACGAAGCGACCTCATAAACGGCAATCGCAGGCATGCTTAAGTAATCTGCAACGGCATTCATCATCGCTTCACTTAAATAGCCTTGTTCTTCTTGAACAATCATCAAGGCACTCATGACAGCCGACTGCTTTTCTTCAGGTGGATATTTTGCCACCCAATGATCAATTTGCTTCATGCCGGCAGCCGTTACATATTGCCGAATTAATTTATCAGACATTGTGTTCAACCTTTATCTATCAACCTCTCCAAATACGATATCCTGACTGGCCAAAATAGCGACCCCATCAGCCAACATGTGTCCCCTGACCATCTCATCAAAACTTGATAAATGAGCAAAGCCTGGGGCACGAATTTTCATGCGATACGGCTTATTCGCACCATCTGAAACCAAATAGATTCCAAATTCGCCTTTAGGCGCTTCAACCGCACTGTAAACTTCACCCCTTGGTACACTAAAACCCTCACTGAATAATTTAAAATGGTGAATCATGGCTTCCATATTCAGTTTCATATCTAAACGGGTGGGGGGGGTGATTTTATGATCATCAAGCTTCACAGGGCCTGGATTTTCTCGCAACCAAGCAATACATTGCTGAACAATGTGATTCGATTGGCGAAGCTCAGCTACACGAACTAAATAGCGATCGTAACAATCCCCTGTTTTACCGACAGGAATATCAAAGTCCATTTTGTCATAAGCCGCATAAGGTTGTTTTTTTCTCAAATCCCATGCCACGCCTGAGGCTCTCAGCATCGGGCCAGTAAATCCCCATTGCAAGGCTTCTTCAGGAGATACCACCCCAATATCGACGGTTCGTTGCTTCCAAATGCGATTATCGGTGAGCAAGGTTTCATACTCATCCACACACTTGGGAAAACGATCGCTAAAAGCCGTCAAAAAATCAAGCAAACTGCCCTGACGATTTTCATTCATTTTTTCTACTTCACGTTCGCTATGCCACCTTGAAGGTTGATAATGTGGCATGCTATCAGGCAAATCACGCGCCACGCCCCCAGGACGATAATAGGTGGCGTGCATGCGTGCACCCGAAACCGCCTCATAACAGTCGAATAAATCTTCGCGCTCACGGAAGCAGTATAAAAAGACCGTCATGGCACCAATATCGAGCGCGATAGCACCTAACCATAACAAATGGTTGAGTATGCGAGTCACTTCATCAAACAGCGTGCGAATATATTGTGCCCGCAAAGGCGCTTCTACCCCTAATAATTTCTCAACGGCGCGCACATAAGCATGCTCATTGCACATCATAGAAACATAATCCAAGCGATCCATGTAACCGATGCTTTGAAGATAAGGCTTTGTTTCAACGAGCTTTTCTGTGCCACGGTGCAATAAACCGATATGGGGATCGGCACGAACAATGGTCTCACCCTCCAACTCCAG
>CANJHO010000020.1 GCA_947474165.1 Legionellaceae bacterium | reverse complement strand
GAAAGCAAGTGGCGATAATAATGGAAAAATTGATTTAATGTTATATTACGTTGAATGTGGCACAGAATTCACGCTTACGTATGGAGATATTGATGAATCATTTTATAATAGCTTGTCATCAATGTTTAGCCACGCAGTAAATGAAATAAAAAAATCGCCAAAAAATGAGGCACTCGGAGATTTCATACATCGATTGCGAGCGATTGTTAATGATGCTAAAAATATTGGATGGGGGTATGGTGATGATGTGAGTGAATTATTTCACAGCTCATTTTTAGATATAATCTATGAAAACGTTATTTAGTCCTATGTCGCGCGACAATTACTATTGCCGGTTGCGATAAGAGATGAAGATAATACATATCTACACCGAATTTTTTGAAATGGCTCAAATAACAAGAGATGTTATGGCTTTCCATAGCCAAGAATTAAATTCAATTAAGTGCTATAAACCCAGCTGTTTAATGATACTCAGTGGCAAAAATAACCTGTGGTTATTCTCTGGAAATGATATAAAACCAAAATGTTTATAAAAATCCACGGCTACTTCGTCTTTTGCATCAACAATAACAGCAACAATTCCAATTTGATGGCTTACCGCAAGACTTCGTTTAAGCGCATCTAATAAAAGAAAGGCACCTATTTTATTTCCTCTAAAATGTTTGTCTACGGCTAAGCGTCCTAATAAAATTCCAGGCAGGACTGGGTATCTCGGTAATTTTTTTGCCACATCATCCGGCAATTCTCCTGGAAAAATACCAATGGATGAAATGGTATAAAAACCCAATATTTGTTCAAGACCTTGTTGAGTCAAGACGTAGGTAATGGCAACATTTTTTTTAATATCTTGACTAGCCTGTGTTTTAAGATATTGATCTAATGCATCAGTTCCACAGGAAAAGAGACTCTTGTCATGTTTCTTATCTAGGTGCTCGATCACGTATTTGGATGAATGGAGGCTGTTCTTTGTCATTTAGATTCAACATCCCTCTTATATCTCTCTGCCGCTTTCAATAAGTTATTTGATGCTTTAGGTGGATTTAACAAGGCATGGATAAAAACATCGCGGTCATTTACACTCAAGTGTAGCTGCTGATACTCCTGTATGATACGAACAGCTGCTTCATATGCTGAACTTACAACAAAATCAGTCAGCGTTCGGCCTGATAGTTCAGCCGCATTTTTTAGTAATTTTTTTTTGTCTGAACTAATTCTTGCCTCAAGACGCTCTGTTTCTTGATTATATTTAATTGATGCCTGCCTCATATTCGCTCCCCTGCAATAACCGTTTATTTAATTATACGGCAATATGACGTACAACTCAAGCTTCGGATTTTTATGCAAAAGCAGAACTTGATTAAAAACCTAAATCCCCATCCTCATAACATCCGTACGCTGCAAAAATAAGCTTCCCTCACAAACCTCAACAGCGCCTTGTTTTTCATACATTCGATTCAATCCAGGCTTCAACGTGTCAAGTAAAATCAAATCAGCACCCGCTTCTTTAGCTAAGCACTTTGCCTCATTGATGATCTGCAGGCCAAAACCTAGCCCACGATGATTTTCCTCAACATAAACATACATCAGTTCGCGTACATGGGGTAATTTTTTACCCGTGTCTATCAAGTCTTTATGAAACTCATGATCCAATAATGCAAACATGGCAACAGGTTGATCACCAAAGGTTCCAATATAAACATTAGCACTGATTGCACTCAAAACACCTTCACGGTATTCAACCCCTTTATTACGAATATAGCCCCACTCAGTCTCAGCCCACACAGCTGCTATGGTGACGAGCTCCATACGCTCGCTCAGTTTAGTAAACTTAAGTTTGTGTGGCATCAACGCCGATGTAAAAAGTATCATCATTCAATCCTCATTAATTAATCACAATAACCGACTGCGAATCATTAACTTCGCTACGCCCATATTCACATACTGCTAAAGAAATCAATCCAATCACCGCTCCAAATACGTAGTACCATGCTGGCGCAATTATATTTCCCGTTGTATTGACTAACCACAGCATCATTAAGGGCGTAGTACCCCCAAACAACGAAATACCAATATTAAATGACACACCAAAGCCACTGTATCGGTAGTGCTGAGGGAATAATGACACCATATAAGCATTCAATGGGGCATAGGTAATCGCGATTAAAACAGACATCAATACAAGGCCTGCTGTAATCTTAGGAACATTAGCGGAGGATAATAAATAAAATATGGGTATACTCAGCAACAGTATTGCTACCATACCGATTATAATAATTCGTAAGTGCCCTACTTTATCAGCCAGCATGGCAATAAACGGCTCAAGCGTTGCATCCACCACCAAAGCCAACGTAATCATCAACGTCATCAGACTAAGCGATTGCTTAAAATAGCTATGCAGATAAGTCGCCGTAAAAACATAGGTACCAAATGTCATGATTCCAACCAACCAAGCAATCCCAATAACCCCCACAACGGCATAAGGCACTTCTTTAACTGCGGTTAGAAAAGGGTATTTTGGTTTGTCTTGAGGATGAACCTGTTGATACACCGGCGTTTCTGTAACATGCGCCCGCAAATAGAAAATCACAATTCCTGCGATTAGCGACAAGGCAAAAGCCAAACGCCAACCCCACTCGGGCATAAAGGAAGCCGTAAATAATGAGGCTGCTAAGCCTGCAAAAACAACACCGATACTATAGGCAGAACTGGTTAAACAACCATAAAAAGCTTTTCTTGTAGGCTTTGCATGCTCAACTAAAAATATAGCGGAACCTGTGAATTCTGAGCTGGCCACAAATCCTTGAATAACACGTAATAATGTCATCAAAATAGGGGCGGCAATCCCAATGGTCTTAAACCCCGGCAAAATACTAATGATCGATGTCGGAATAGCCATCACTAATATACTCAACATTAATGCGCGCTTTCGTCCATACTGATCACCAATATAACCGAATACAATCGACCCAATCGGCGATAGCATATAACCCACTGCAAATACACCAAACGCACTCAATAGCCCTGCAAAATGGTTATCATTTGGAAAATAAGTCTCAGCGATTATCGGTGCAAAATAGCCAAAAATTGCAAAATCATACCACTGTAGTGCCGTTCCAGAAATTGCTGCCAAGGTTGCTTTTTGAGATGCGGAGAATATCACTTTTGTGCCTTAATGTTGATCATGGTGATCGTTTTTGACTTATAAACGTTTCCGACCAACAATGCAATAGCACTTATTTTTTATAAAAAAGTGGCTTTCTAGCGATGCGTTAACCCTGTGAAATTTTTCTTGAATTATTGAAAACATCAGGTATCTTATATTTGTTGTAAATTAAATGAGCCAACTTACATGGTAATGGATATAGTATTGATTCCCGGGGCCTTAGCCACATCCCAATTTTGGCACCACCAAGAGCAGTATTTTCAGGGGAAAGCACGCATACATCACCCGGAAAATTTTTCTGCTCCCTCTATCACTGAAATGGCCGATAAAATAAGTAAAACCATGCCGGGAAAATGCGTGTTGGTGGGATTTTCACTGGGGGGCTATATCGCCTTGGAGTTAATGCGCCATGTTCCACATCAAATAGAAAAATTAATTCTTATTAATTCAGGTGCAAAAGCTATTTCCGAAAAAGGACAACTCGAACGCACCCGCTCACTGGAACTCATTAAGAAAGGTAAATTTGATTTTTTAATGAATGTAATTTTTAAAACCTCAATTCACGATACCAGTCAACATCAGGCACTTCTGCCGCTGCTAAAGTCCATGGCAGAAGAAGTAGGGTCTGAGCGTTATACGCATCAATTAACCGCCATATTAAATAAACCCAACCATTTAGACGTGCTACCAACGATTCATTGCCCTACGCTATTGATAGCCAGTAAAGAAGATAAAATAATGCCCCCTGAACGTTCAGAACATATGGCAAAATGCATTAAGAATTCACAATTGGTTTATGTAGAAAACTGCGGCCATGTGGCACCTCTTGAGCAGCCTGACCTAATCAATAAGATTATATCTAGCTGGTTATAAAGACATACTTGCTGTAAAGGATGTTACTGTGCATAGTGTCGATGAGAATGGCGTCATTTGCGTCAATTTAAATGATTATAATGAACTATCTGACTCCATACGGTTTCGCGCCAAAATTGATTATCTAACCACGCAATTTAACTGCCCTAAAGAAATATCAAATTTTTCTATTTCAATGCTGTTTCGAGGCGGGCAACGTTACTACATCTCCAACCTCTATCTTTGGGCTATCCCCTACCGTACAGAGGGTTTATATCGTGGCGATGTAGATCATGATCGTTCGTTATTCCATGGCAAGGAATTCTTTATTCAACGCGATATCAAATATGACACCATGCAAATCCCCATTATTCAAATATTAGAGTCCCGTTATAGATTGAATACAACCCTAGCCATAATTCGCCAATGCCATGAGTGTGACTTCATCATCGAAGCCTATAACAACGATAAAGTTCCAGATCCGCAAACGCTTTATTATAAAATCCGTGATGCGTTTGAAACATTTATCTGCCATTTTTTTGATGAGATGCAACAAGAAATCATATCAGCACTACCTAACCAAAAATGGCTAAGCATATTGACTGATAGTGACTATAGAAAAAAAGTGATTACTCGACAAATATTCTCCAATAACGCCCTATTGCTTAGCCCACGCGAACTTCAATGCCTAAAATTATTAGCTCAAGGTAAAAATATCAAGGAAATTGCCGCGCAGTTGTTTTTATCCAGTGAAACAATCACCACCCATGCTAAATCCATTCGTCAAAAACTAAACTGCAAAAACATCACCGCTGCCGTATCAAAAGCATTCATCTGGGGGTTGATATGAATCAAAATACCCAAATTTGGGGATACCGCCCTTTTTAGCAATACGTATACTTCTTCATGCGGGTTTTATTTTTATAAACATGGAGTTGTGCGATGGGAATTGAATTAAACGCTGGTGAATTTACATTAAATCATGAATTTATTTGTAGGTTAAATAAACAAAAACTGTTGATTGATGTTTTATTAAAATACAGCAAAATTAATTTGGATAAGCTTGCCTCAATGCTGAAAGTCCCTGTAGGGCTCTTGCAAGACGTATGGAGAGGTAGGGATTATCTTCAACATGACGCTGCCTTGAGATTAACGGAGTATTTTTTGCTTTTCTTTGGCGAGTGATTAAAACGTGAGTATTGAAAAATCCTTGCTATACTCAATATTAGATGAGGCATAATTGGATATTCTCATGAGAAAATGCATTCTAATGACTTTAAGTGTTTCACTGCTGGCATCAATGACTGCGCTAGCAGGCTCCTTATATTGCCCGCAAAATTCTGGTTATATCAGCACAGGGATGACAGAGGCACAAGTGTTATCTGCTTGCGGCCCCCCACTGACGAAGCAAGCCTCTAATGCGGCAGTCACCCAGAAAGTACCTGTCAAACAACTATTATATACATCTTTGAACACAGGTAGCCCCGCCTATCCAGGCCTCGACTCTGCCTTTTATAATCAATGGTCTTTACCGAGCGGATCAAAGGGTCTTGGTCTTGAAGTCGACATCGTTAATGACAAAGTCAGCGCCGTCAGCATTAACGGCAATCAAACCAATGCAATGTCCGTATGCGGCGGCACCAGTATTCAAGTCGGTGCGAATATCAATCAAGTCTATACCGCCTGCGGTAGTCCCACGATGATTAATAATTCATTCATCAATCAAGCCATCCCTAACAACGGCAAGCCTGAGGTCTGGATTTATCAAGTCAATCAATACCAATCACCGATTAGTTTGACATTTATCAATGGAAAACTACAATCCATCAATTAATACACCCACAAAGTTTAATAACTATGGGCGACACAATTGATAGTTTGAGCATTGCTTTCTCAGCTCCTGAAGCATCTATACATATCACACCTGAAGATGCGATATGTATAGATTAATTATTACCGATTGACCAGAGGCATCCGCATGAAAACAACATTTGTATTTATTGGTGGCGGTTCAGGTTCTGGTAAAACCACTCTTTCCACATTACTTGACGCAAGACTCATCGAGCAGGGTAAAACCTGCGCCACAATTAAAATGGATGATTATTTTCACGAGAAACCAGAGCGCATAGATCTCAAAAAATACCAGGATGAAACAATATTTGATACGCCTGAAATGCTGTATCTTGATGAATTAAGACAGCATCTGCTTGACCTACATAAGGGTCAATCCATCGCAAAGCCAATATTTAATTTTGCAACCAGCCGCAGAAATGGCACCGATGTTATTCCATCATCTGATGTTATTATAGTCGAGGGAATATTTGCACTGGAATTTGCTAAAAAATGGCTGCTCTCAGATGAGATTTTCACGCTTACTGTAAATGTAGAAACTAGCTCTTATTTAGAAATTGTGAAAAGACGTGTCCAACGCAATATACGTGACTATCAGCAGAACAAAGATTGGGTTATACAACAGGAGAGAATGAGCGTAGGACCAGGTTTTTTTAAATATACTGCAGCAGGCGCCTTAGATGTTGACATTTCTTTGTTAAATGACTCGGCTACACAGTCAAATGGAACAGTTGGTCTAGACGCGTTAAATACAACTGTAGGTACTATTATAATCCAATTAAATCAAATTATTGGCTCATTAATCCCTTTGGCAAGAAAGCTTTCACCGGATGTCAAGCAGGTGGTTATTAACAGCCATGCAGGAGATAATCCTGTTGATTTTATTTTCAGGCAATAACTTAATCATTGCATGGCTCTATGATGAACTAAGAGGGGATTTTCTTTTATTTTTTCGATCTAGGCGGATCACATCAATTCTATTCAACTGGTTTGATATAGACAAAATATAAACACAATGATATTGTTGGCAACTTTGAATTTAAAACAAATGTTGGGGGAAAATGTATGTTTCGCCATCTAATAAAATCAGTTAATACGCTTGCTCAAAGAAGCCATCAGCAACCAGCGCAACTTAGGCATTTCAGTAAGCCTGCGATCCATTTGTCTAAACCTTCTGCGCCTAAAAAACCGGACATACAGAATGAAGATACAATCCGATATAAACTAGATACGCCTCCCAAAGACAATAAGTCTCCCCAAAAAACAGACTCTATAAAATGGAAGTGGGATAAAGAAAGACAGATGTATTATAAAGGACCTTCCTTAGATGAGCTCTACAAACCTGATGCATCTAAACCGGACATAGATACTGAAGACTCAACTGGGTACAAACCTGGCCAATAACAACTTCATTATATTCCTTCGCGAAGCCCTACTCCAAATTAACAAGGCTTCGAGACAAATAACTAAAAAGGTGTCATATCATGTTCAAATTCGTTTTAAGTACAGCCCAAAGCCTAAAATCTGTTATTCCTGCAGTTATCAATGGTCGCAGTATCAGCGTACGGCCATTGTTGCACATGGCTTCGGAAGCTAAAGTAAGCGCCATGCCAACCACTCAGTTTATGCGTGACTTTGGTAGTACGCCCACCCTTATGCGATCACTGACAGCCCCTGTGATTAGCATTAGAAACACACATACCACAGCTCTTAAGCTAAACGAAAGCACACTGGATCCCATCAAAAATGAAAAAAAATTTAGTAAGCCTAATCACATTTCTGAAGAATTTATTGACCAATATCTTCCTTACTTAGCCTGGAATATCCAAATAAACTTGGAAAACGATGATGAACGCATCTCTTTTGCAAGGTATGTGGATGGGAAATATGGGAGCTATACGCCTACTTTAACGCAATTAAAAGAGGTTCTTTTATCAGATTTACGACGTGCCAACGATCAAGACTATGCAAAAATGGTTTCTGAGATGCAAACACAGTGTATCGAGCTTGATCGCGATTTTACTTTGATTAAACCTATCATTATTAAGCTTGGTGATTTTTTGGAAAATTACTATGAAGATCAATATCAACAGGTTATGGCTACAAAAAGTCCTACGGAAGATAGCCCTCAAATAAAGAGTGGCTTGGCCAAACAACTCAACATTGCAATTCATGCTGCTAAAACAGAATGGGAATTGGTCGATATACTGTCTAACTCAATCTTGCTTAGGGATCTGAGATATATGACACCCTATTTTTGGATATCATATATTGAAAGGAGAATCATAAATAACCTAGCATTCTTTAGTGATCCAACCTTCTCAAAAGAGCACGTAAGTATATTATTACTCGATGCAGAGAAACTAAGCCCATCTTTTAATTTTCCGAATGATCTCATTGAGCGATACGTGGCTTGCTTAGAAAAAGACATTTCTATTGATCCAACTATTCGTGATTGGATGTCATGGGATCTTAAAAAAACAACCACCCCTACTACGCAACATATTAAAAAAGCTATTGAACATAAATTATCCCACTTCTTATTCAATGGTGGCTTTAAAGAAGCAATTGTCCAAATGGAAAAAATCATTGAGAGTACACAAGAATCCACAAACACTCCTCGTGCTAATTAAAAAAGGTGTCATATCATGTTTAAATTTGTTTTAAGTACAGCGCAAAGCCTAAAATCTGTTATTCCTGCAGTTATCAATGGTCGCAGTATCAGCTTACGCCCATTGTTGCACATGGCTTCGGAAGCTAAAGTAAGAGCCATGCCAACCATTCAATTGATGCGTGACTTTGGTAGTACGCCTACGCTGATGCGATCACTGAGAGCCCCAGTGAATAGCATTAGAAACACACATACCACAGCTCTTAAGCTAAACGAAAGCACACTTAATCCCATCTCTGAAGAATTTATTGACCGATATCTCCCTTATTTATCCTGGTGTATTCAAATGGGATTGGAAAACGATGATGAACGCATCTCTTTTGAGAGATATATAGGGAGTAAATATGGAACAACGCGACCTACCATAGCTCAACTAAAGAAAGGCCTATTATCTGATTTACAAGATGCCGACGACAGAGACTATGCAATAAGGGTTTCTGAGATGCAAACACAGTGTATTGAGATTGATCGAGAGTTTAATTTACTTAAACCCGTCATCGCTAATATTGGTGATTTTTTGCAAACTTACTTTGAAGATCCAGATCAACAAACTAGGGCTACAAAAGACAGCTCACAAGTAAAGAGTCTCTTCGCCACACAACTCAACATTGCAATTCATGATGCTAAAACCGAATGGGAATTGGCCGATGCGGTATCTAGCCCAATCCTCACTAACGGCGCAAGATTGCTTAAGGAGCTAAGATCTATTACGCATTCTTATTGGATATCATTTATCAGAGAGAAAATCATAAGAAACCCAGCTTTCTTTAATGATCCCACCCTTGCAAAAGAGCAGTTTTGCATACTGTGGCCTAAGGCACGCACATTAAGCCCATCTTTTAATTTTCCGAATGATCTTATCGATCGATATACCACATGTTTAGAAAAAGACATCTGTATTGAGCCCGATTTTCATCATTGGATGACACAATATTTTAAAGACTCGGACACCCCTGCTACACAACAAATTAAAGAAGCTGTTAAAGTAAGATTACACTCCACCCAATGGAGTGGTAAATTTAAAGAAAAAATTGACCAAATGGAAAAAGTCATTGCGGACATGCACGAGTCCACAAATAGTCCTCGTGCTAATTAAAACCGGCTCCTAAAGCTTCTGGCTTTTTGCCAGAAGCGCTTGGTAGAAAATTGGTTTAAATTACACTAATGAATCGGCGGTCAGAATTGTTGCTAAACATTCCAGGCTAGCTTCCATATTCCAAAAATCAGCCATTAGATTTACTTTTGGCTGATTTTTATTTACCTCAAAATCGGACTTTGTCTTAAGGTATCATCTAATTCAGAGATAAACAAAGCGTTACCCGCGTAACGATCTAAAACACCTCCAATATGAAACTGTACAGAATGCAACCTATCTGGATTGCTCAAGATTTGTAATTCTTGAGGCGTCTTCTGAAAGGGGGCTGAGTCAATTTCAAGCCCAGGTAAAATTCTCGATCTAATTCGGTCGAAGGATTCATCATACGCATTTCGCTTTTCTTCAGGTAATTCGTGCCAAAACTTAGCAAAATTTACCACGGCACTATAAGTTGTGTCTTTCTTATTTTCATTTAATTCTTCCTGCAAGGCACTCAATGCTTGTTGTAAGCTACTCATTTCATTATCTCCCGCATTAATTATTGTAAGTATAGTTCTTTTTTCAAAAAGAATTTAACTCGATTTTAGCCAATTATGCGGTCAAGGCCAGCTGATAAATCAATAAATTAGCATTTTTTTCGGTTATTTTTAAAGAGCCCGTATTATTATCGTGATTTTTAGACATTGAAAAATATATTTTCACCCATATTGATTTTCTTATGAGCCTCTCAGAGGCCTTATTCTTCACTCAGACAGGGGCAGTCAATATTGCTCGCATAAGTATCAAAAACTTTTAACGCTTTATGGGATTGTTTGCAGTATGAGTAAGCGCGGGGATTGTTATGACAACGCGGCCATGGAGAGCTGGAATCATAGTTTTAAAGTAGAAGCTATTCATGGGGAAAAGTTTGCAACACGTGCCATTGCTAAAAATCATGTGTTTGAGTACATCGAAATATATTACAATCGGAAACGACTTCATTCGATGATCGGTCATAAATCACCGGAATTATTTGAAGTTAAAAAAGTTGCTTAGCAAAGTGTCCGTTTTTGCGGGACGGGATCAGATTTAGATTGGCATGGTCAACGAGATATTATTAGAACGGTAGTTAAAAGAATCGAGATCAGTAATGAGGAAATCAATGCCGTGTATAAAATAAACAAGTTGCCAGAGTACAAAAATGATACTAGTGCGCAACATTGTTGTAACGGTACGTACGGTTCTTAGGAGAGTAGCGCTTGGTAACAATCGCTGCTTATTCGATTGAGGACGTCACAAAGTTGGCAGTATCAGGAACTGTTAAAATAGTTTTTAGAGGTTTGTTGGGACATTGATCCGGCCGATTATGCAGCCGGATTACTTCAGCAGTCTATGAAAGCCGCAAACCATGATCCGGTGCTCCCTGCTCCAGGTTCTCCCGCAAACGCGTGAGATCGACGGTTCTTATTTCATCTAGGCGGCTAACGGCCGCCAAATCAACAGCCACCGGGAGCCGGACATGCCAGGGCCCCTCGGCCTCGATCCCCCCGCCGGAGTCGTGCATTCCCCGAAATATTGCAAGATCAACGCCGAGTCCCGAACTCTCAAAAATAACCAATGGAAACAATGATTGTTCGCTCCCTGCATCAAAATTATAAAATCTTACGCTTCTCGGCAAGTTCTCCTCATTAAACTCAGGTAAGGGGACAAACGACCGGTCCGGCCGGCAATATTCATTCACCACATGAACCGGCATATCACGCTGTGCCATGCCTACTTCCATCCAGGCGGATTTTATCGCATCCCAATGCTTCGTGGCGTACCAGTTATTAAACCCCTGGACATACCTTGTAAGTGCTGTTATGAGTGGAGTGAAATCAAAATGTTTTGAGTGCTCTACTACGACACCATGTTGCTCATAGGTCAACCCATTCTTTTCCATCGCATTAATGCGCTTCAGCATCGCGGATTTTGTCGCAACATCCATATGTACTTCTAGCATCCTGCACATATGCGTATCCTTTGCCCAGTAGGCATATTCATAAGCGGTTATTTTTCTAAATGTACGACCCGAGTCATCCGTGACATCACCAGGCGTTAACAACCGCTCAGGGTACTGCCCTAGCATGGCATACGCTTCGTCTTGCTGACCTCGTACAACAAACAATAACAATTTAGCGGCACGAAGCTCAGGCTGGAATAATCCATGATAATATTTCGACGTACTGGCTAGGCGAGCCTTTTCTTTGAGACTTAGGGTTTCTCCAATCTTTAAAAGCATCTCCGCGGGAAGGGCTTCTTCGAGCGTTGGGGTAGATGGTGCAGTATTGCTAGTTAATAAGCATTCTTCATTGGGTATCGTAGAGGCTGCACTAAGCGTCGAACCTGAAAAAGAAACCAGAGATGAAAAAAACCAGCGCTGAAAAAACCAGGTCTTATTTAAATAAGCGTTGCGAACGGTAAAGGCCGCGTCGTATGATGGGGCTTCGCCGTATTGCCTTAAGGCGGTACTTAGGGCGCCAGGATAAAACAATTTTTTATACCACGGCAGCGCGTTATAATTATTTAGTAATTCATCCAGAACTCTTTTGTTTACATCGTTTAGGATATTTGGCATTTTGACCACCCTCTTTAAGTTTTCTGGCGCCAAGTGATTCATTAAGTGCGGCCTTAAAAACAAGACCATTTTCAAATGAATGTCTTGTTTTTAAGGCCGAAATCGCAGAGGCACGCTTTCGTATGTTACCAATATTATCATGTAGCTCTTTTTTTGTCCACAAATTGCTCCGACACAAATTGATCTGACATAAATTGCCACATAAATTACAATATAAATTGCTCACATAAATTGCTTCAACAGTTTATTGGGGTAATCATCCGACAGATCTTGATGTAATCGTTCACGATCACATAGAATGTCTAATTAATTTCTGTTTGGATAAAACTCATGGGGGAAGTCTGGATTATATCGATTCTGGAAAATGTCTAAAGTCCAGCTTAATACTACTAATATATCAATTCGGTGGGTTATAAATACCGCCGATGCTCAACAACAACGCCGCATACTACCGCTTCTTCAGCATTTTTCACATTCACCGTTGCCCATAGCTGATTGTTTGCCAATAATTGATACAAGCATGCCTCAGCAGCTTCACCATATCTTCGTAACACTGTTTGTTGTTTTGCAGGTAAATAAGCAAGGACATAATCCCCAGGGTTTGGCGCGCGATCGGCATCTGCGATGATTAGATCATGCGCATTAAATTCTGGCTGCATACTGTTATCTTCAACAATGGCTGCAAATAGGCAGGCATTGGCTTCAGATTTGTTGAAGTGATCAACAATGACGGCCTTTTCGCGGTCATCAAATAACAAGGATCGTTCTGCATTGGATTGTATCAATTCTTTAGCATGAACCACTTCTTTCATCAACAACACAGGGGTAAATCGTGCGCCACCGCCACCTGTTAATGATATATCACCTTCTGGACTATCCGTCAGGCATAAAATATAGGAAGCGGATACGTGTAATTCACTTGCTAATAATTTAGCTTCAATCGGCCCGGGGCTGCGTGTGCCTTGCTCCCAATTGCTGATTCTTGCGGCAGATAAGCTCCCTACGCGGGAGGAAAGCTCTTTAATCGTAATCCCTAGTGCTTTCCTGGATTTGGTAATTCGATTACCGATTTGTTCTCTGATATCCATGATCACTCAATATAAATTAAATTCAAAAACCCATTGACAATAAAACAATACGTTTTATAATTGAATAATATAAAACGATTCGTTTCCAACGATTATTCGACAACATGTGTAAACATCACGTCACGAGTATATGTTACAAATCGTTTTTTATAATAACACGAACTTCAAAAATCGTATAACAAAAAATGGTAACTCCCCACGTCATCCCGAACAAAGTGAGGGATCTCCTGGCTGTAGCACGACACAATCAACAAAAGACTGTGCCGCTAATGGGAGATCCCTCATTGCATTCGGGATGACGAGGGGAGTTACAAAAAATGTTAATCAAGGATAACTACGATGGACTACTTAAAAATCAACCATGAGGAGGTGTCCGCATTGCGCGGATTACCTCATCTTCAACAGTTGCTTTATCTCTGCGGCATTAAGCCTCATATGGATTATAGAACGGGCCTTGTCGGGGTTAAACGAGGGATCAGTTACCAATCATTGAGTGAGGTACTTTATATTGAACCACACTCTGGTATTCAAAGCGGTAGTCCTAGCAAAGCACAACTCCGGCGGGCATTGAAAGGCCTAGAGCGTGCTGGAATCATTAAAATTCAATCTGAAGATTATTCTCTTGTTGTTCATTGCTTATTCGCAACTACGACTCAATCTGCGACAAATAAACCCGTCATCAAACCGTCAGATGAAGCCGTTCAAGAAAACCCTGAAAAAAATGATTTAAAATCAATGGATCATAAAGATTCAGACACACAAGCGGTCACTAACCCATCAATTGAACCCGGCATACCTCTAAGTAGTAATAATAATTTTATTTTTTTATCTCAAAAATTTAAAAAATTTTGGCAACTCTACCCGCTCAAAAAATCCAAACAAAAATCCTGGGAGCAATTTCAATCCCTTCAGCCAACAGATGAGCTAATGGCTTGTATTTTCACGGCACTGGAAAAACAAATTACGGCTCATAACCTACAACTGACGCAATGCCAATGGGTGCCAGGCTGGAAATTCCCAGCTAATTGGTTAGCCCAGCATTGCTGGGAAGATGAAATCAACACCGTCATAACACTGGAGAGTAATCATGCAAATCATCAAAAACGTAATACAGCTACACAATCTGTCGACCCGTTCTGGGATAGCTGCAAAGCTGGATCAGAATACGTCACACCCAACAGAGCCAGCAATATCACCAACATCAGTGGATATCGAAAATCAGAGGAAACGCATTGATAGCTTATTTTTGCGCCTTGCCGCGATCTACGGACACGTTTGGCGGAGTTTATATAAAAGTGAGGAATTTTTAGCATTTACCAAAAGTGAATGGTCATTGGCCTTGGCTAAATTTGATGACAGCATCGTTTTGGATAAAGCCTTGATGAATTGCCTTACAAATTGGGAATACCCACCAACCTTGCCCCAATACATTGAGTGCTGCAAAGCATGCAGCAAACAAGGTCAGTATGAAAAATACAATCTAAATAGCAACCCTTCTAGCCCTGAGGTAGCCCAAATGCATCTGAATAAAATCAAAGTTATTTTAAACATTAGATTACGACAAGGAGACGAATAGCATGCTGATATTAACAAGACGAGCTGGCGAGGAAATTTTAGTCGATAAAGGTCGGATTAGTTTCAAAATTTTATATGAGCGTAAGGGAACTATTTTTATCGGTATTCAAGCCCCAAAAGATATGGACGTCGACAGGAAAGAAATATTTTTGAGAAAACGTATTGATGAACAGAAAAAACGTATCAAAAAACAACTCCAATTACTTAGTGCGGAGGAGATTTAGCTTTGAATACCAGCCATACAATAAAAATCGTTGCCTTTGTCTCGCTTAGTGTTTGTTCTTTGCTAACAGAGGCCGCGAATGTGACCCAAATCAATCGCTATGCATCTGTAGATAATAAGCCGCTTCTAGCTCAGGTTAATCCTTTGCTCACCGTGCAGCGAATACATTTTCCGAAGAAGGTGATAACAGTAGGTGATGCCGTAACGTACTGGATACAACATTCAGGATTTAAGCTAGCAAACGACTCACAATTACCCCCGGCCTTAAAAACCCTGATGACAGCACCATTGCCTCAGGTAGATCGCACGCTGGGGCCACTTACGATCCAAGACGGACTTACCGTATTAGTGGGCCAAGAAGTCTTCACACTGATTCAAAATCCCTTAACCCGCACTGTAAATTTTAAGCTTAAACCCACCTATGTGCCAATCAGAGGACATTCCGCATGAATAAATTCAAATCCTTTTTGCTTTTTCCAGAACATCTGCGATTGTCATTCGCATTACTCACCCTAACAGCCGGCGCAGGTGCTGTACTTTGTGTAACAAGTGATAGACCTCACTCAAATGCAAAAATTATCTCCGAAGAATTAAAAGCCCTGCAAATGAACATTGAGTCATTGAAAACCACAGCCAATAAACCTTTTCCCAAGGTAGATTTAAGTGTCATGACCCAACAAATTCAGCACTTATCACAACAGCTGAACGACGTACGCACCCAAAATCGAAGTCATATTGATGAAGCGCTTAATAAGACAGAAGCCCTATTAGTCAGTCGACTAGATGCCCTTCAAGCGCTTGTGCGCCACTTAGAGGAAAAGAACATGCCCATCAACTATCTCTCAGCAGACCATCTACCTTTTCAAATTTTTAGCCTAGATAGCATTCAGAACATCCCTGTCGCGAGCGTTTATTATGATTTTAAAACCATCCCGCTTGAAAAAGGAGATGTACTCGCAGGCTGGCGGATTGTGAGCATCGATTATGGCAAGCAACGCCTGGTATTTGAGAATAACCAAAAAGCGCATGTGCTTATCACTCATGAACATATTGGGTAAGGGAAAATTCATGCATAAATCAGTCTTCATAAGTGCTTTAGTGATGATGAGTGGGGTAAGTCATGCTGAATTGAGCATTCCAGGTATTCCAACTCAAGCACTCAATGCCTTGGCTACTACTGACAAAACGCTTGCTAGAACAGGACTATCGATAAATGAAGATGACATCACCAATGATCAAGATGCAAATAAAATTACCTTAACTGAAACACAACTGCATGAGGCATCCGTGTGGGGACTGAGTGTTGAGGAAGAAAAACGATACCTTCAGCTCATGCAAAATCGAAGTGGAATTTATTACAAAGACCTTCGTCAAACGCCTATTGATATTTTAGGTATCAATGCACGAAGTGATACAGAACGAGATCATTTCGCAGCGCTCTCAGCCCGTCAAGAAGCACAAAAAGTATCTAAGAATATTGCCTGGAATAATGCCTTTTACAAAGCCTATAACCAGTTATTTAAAGATGTCCCTGTAATTGGTGAATTTGATCCAAGACCCTATGCGCCAACTAACTATAAACCCGTGACATTACTGCCTCACGACACCCTGTATTGGTTTATTAAACCAGAGCATGCGATTAAAACAGTACTTCTACCGTTAATTGAAGCCATCCAATCAACACCGTCTACAACGCTTCATTTGATGCTATTGGGTGCTGATGACGTGGGCATTCAACAATGGGCCAACCTCAATCAGATCCCACGAGAACTTGTGACCAATGGGCAAATTACGCTGAATCATGGCGAACTATCGTTTGAAGCGATCACACTAAAAGACAAGCCAACCCCACTCCTGTTACTCGCTCAAAATGGTGCCTCCAGTGTCGTTGATTTGGGGAGATTTTAGATGCTGAAATTTGCAGTCGCTCTTGGAATAGCAATGGTAGTCCTTTGTTATGCCTTAAAAATCTCAGAGACGGTGTTTATATGACCGTAAAAAAATCAACACCTATGCGGGCTACAAAAATGTCAGAAGTAAAACGTATCTTCCTGACGCTAATTATTTTAAGCCTGATGGGTTGGTTCATTCTTATTTGCCTAGCCATTTTTATTTGGCTTACCCATGGTTTTGAATCGGCCCATCAAGCGATTCAACATCTTTCAAAATTAAATGTAATTCCTCACCCAATAGTTTACGAGCAGGACTTACAACTTTTAGATGTGATGCGATTCTGGCACCTACTGCGCGCCACAGGTTATGTGATGCTCACTAAGCTCACTCTGTTGGAATCTGCCATCCCATTGTTTTTCTTAAGCATGATGGCAGGTCTCATTGATGGCTTAAATCAACGCGCCATTAGAGCCGCTTGTTTGGGCCGTGAATCTACTTATGTGTTTCATAAATCAGTACCTATTGCTCGAAAAAGCATGTGTTTTGTTTTAGGACTTTGGTTGTGTCTACCCATGAACATCCCACCAGAGCCCATTTTTGTAAGTTTGGCCGTATTGCTTGGGTTTGTAACCCGAATGAGTGCCAGTCGATTTAAAAAATATTTGTAAGGGGTGTGTATGAAAAAACTAATGTTAGTCCTTGGATTTAGCCTTATATGTGCTAATGCATCTGCCTCAGAAGCGGAGCTCAATAACACGCTGGTACGCATTATCAATCAGATGAACGCTATTTTACCGTTACTGGATGAGGCTGAAGATGAGATTAATCCCAATGCACGCATTCGCTTGCACATTGATGCGTTTGAAGGTGCTGATGACATCAAACATCCAGGGCTTCGCGATGATTTAAAAAGCATGCGCAATGCCTTGATTGACTACATTAATAAACCCGCAATAGAGCCTAAAACGGTCAAGCCACTTGCATTGGATTTTGTTGGGAAATAATGATGAGTACCTCTATTCCTAGAGAATTTGCGGCAGCCTTTCGAGAAGCCGGTGGACAAAGTGTACTTGCCTACTCTGACCTCATCCGCTTTATCGCAGTGATGTTTGTCATTTTAGCGGTCATCTGGTCGGCCCACCATTTTTTAAGTGCAGAAGCCAAAGAGGCCGACGGGTTTATGGGACGTCTTGGCTCGAGAACCATCCGTCTCGCCATTGGACTGATGCTTTTTATCATTTTTTTAACCACCTAAGGAAGCACTATGCATCAAATGAATAAATTTACACGGCGCGTCGCATCAGCCCTTGTGGCTTTCGCTTACGCCCCCATCACATTGGCGGCCAGCGATTGGTTTCCCAAGGTACCCGCAGCGGATGACATGAGTACGGGTGGTAAAAGTGCCATGACCATCACGGCTAATTATGTAAGGCAAGGGATGTCGCTCATCTTGTTTATTGCATCAGTCAGTATGTTCGTCAAGTTCATTTCAACTGTCTCTCATGGGATTGAGGAGGCAAAGAGGAGTGAGGGTGGCTCCATTGCTGTATTTGGAACCTTTACCGTGATGGCAATCGTCTATTTAGCCATCAGTATTGCGACGGGCTATCTCGGCTACACCATCATTACTAAATTTCAAATATAGGAGGTACCTCATGAAAGCCCCATCCAGCCGACATTTATCCCATGACTTTCAAGCCTATAAAGGCCTAACGTTACGCGAGCTCTTTGTCATTGTGGTGACGACGACCGCATGCACGTGTCTTTTGTTTAGCATCATAGGATTGATGACCGGTTGGGCGGTGGCGCTCGCTTGCTTAGGATTTCTTTTGGGATTTATTGTAGCAGTCGCCTTTCTGCCAAAACCCATCGCACGATTTAAATCGGGTAAACCACATGGGTATCTTATGAAAACCTTAACCTTAAAACTCGTGTCAATTGGCTTAAAAAAATCCCCGTACTTGCATCACAAGGGACTTTGGCAACGCGTCAAACATATCAGGAGAGGCCATGTTTAACTATTGGAAAAAAATTGATGCATTAAACCAAGTCAACCGTCTATTGCTTAGCACTATCATGGTTTTATTACTGATAATTGGTGGTCTATTTGCAGCCGTCATGTCAGCACCTAAGCACATGGAGTTTTGGCTCGCCCCTAATCTTGCCGCGAATGGCGGCCTGATGAAGTCAGGTGATGTGCCAGATGAATACGTGCATGGATTTGTGAGCACCCTACTGCCCACATTAAATACTTGGTCTCAATCAGGACTCACTGATTTTACTCAAAACCTTCAAGGGTTTAACTATTATTTCACCCCGCGTCATCAACAGTTGATGAAAAAAACATTAACCGCTTTTCAAGAAGCACAACTTTTTAATAGAACACAAATCGCAAGTCTTTATCGCTTCATGGAACCCCATGACATTCAACGGATTGGAAAAGATGCATGGGAAGTTCATATGGTGCTTCGTATTACCCAACGTTTAAATGATGCAAGTCCCATGGTGATTACCGACAAAGTAGTGGATTACCACGTGCGTGTAGTCAAAGTAACCACCTCTAAACTCCAAAACCCCTTTCAACTAGCACTGGATGGTTACACCCAGCCTGAAACACTGCTGCACGATCTATTAGAAGGAGAACCCCATGAACTTTAAAAAAAGCATCACCCTATTCATACTCATTTGCACACCATTGGCAATGGCAAGCGCCAAGGAGCATTTAGTATGGGATAGAACACCCATTCGCATCACGCTCCCCCTAAACCAAGAGCGTCTGATTCGTTTTCCATTGGCCATCAGGATTGTCGATTCAGAGCTTGATGAAAAGGTAGGCGTAATGAAAGCCCAAGATGTGCTTTATTTCAATGCGCATACATCGTTTGCCAACAAACGACTTGTGGTGCAATTGATGCCTTACGGAGAGGCTATTATTTTAAGCCTTTCAGCAAGCGAGAAGATAGTGACAGCTACGCCGATTGAAATCGTCATGGCTGAAAGTAATGAGCCAGATAAACCTACAGACGTTTCATCAACGGATATTAATCCGATCACGCTCACCCGTTTTGCCATTCAATCGCTCTATTCACCAGAGCGATTATTGGTGACTCCACCAGAAATCACCCGTACGCCCATGCAAACCCATCGACACATCACATTGGTTTATGGTGCGAGTATTGCAGCCAAACCCCTGCTCTCTTGGCATGCCAATGATTTATATGTCACTGCGATTGAACTTAAAAATGAGCTTAATAAACAAGTCATTATTGACCCACGACAATTACTTGGTAATTGGCAAACGGCAACCTTTTACCCAACAAATACCTTAAGCTCACGTCATCAACAAACAACCACCACCGTCTTTGTTACTTCAAGCCGTCCCTTTGGTGATGCCTTATTAGAAAACAAGGGGTTTGTGCGATGAAGAAAAATCTTGGCATCAAAGTATTAAGTGCCGTTGTAGTTGGGGTAGTGGTCCTTATTTTAATTAATCAACGGCATCACGATACCCCAACCACAGAGCGCTCAAATGATACCAATAATTTAAATGCAGCCATTGCGAGACAATTTAATGACAACATTCGCGATGTCTCAGCGCGTTTGCTGGAAACACAACGAAAAATTCAATCAATGGAGAAGCGGCAACTTTCGCTACCCCCTAAAGAGTCAGCCTTAAAACCTAACATCCCTCCTGAAATCACCGATGCTATCGCACAATTAAAAGAAGAGTTAAATAGCTTAAAAGGCACGCCACAGGCTCAAAGTGATTACCCGGTGGATGGAAACCAAAACGCCACTAATCATCAAGTCCATGATATTGATGCCTTGATGATGAAGCGCCCACTGTCACAACAAGAAAAAACTTATTGGGAAAAGTTAAGTAAACAACATCCTTCAATCAAAAAATTGGTGACGATGAAGAAAAAGGATATCGCAAAAGCAATTCCCTACTACACCATCCCTGCAGGTGCTGATTTAAGTCGCACCACGTTATTGTCAGCCTTAATCGGCGAGGTACCCAGCGATGGAAAATTAATGCAGCCCTTGTTTCCTTTTACGGCGCTTATCAGCCGTGGTGATTTAATGGCGTCAAATGGTATGTCATTACCATCAGATATTCTGGGCATGAAAATCAATGGCTATGCCATCGGCGTAGGCTCATTTTTAGACGATATTTCCTGCGTAAGAGCCTATGTCACATCAGCTTTATTCACCTTCCAAGACGGACATTTTGTAACTGTTGGGACTGAAGAGATGAAAAACACCACCGATTTAGTCAATAACGAAGCGCTGGGTTATCTCACTACCCCATTCGGAAACCCTTGCATTCACGGCCAGTACTTCACCAACGCCCCTCGTGTATTAGCCGCAATGATGGCCTCCGGTGGCACACAAGGCTTAGGTAATGCGCTTTCACAATGGCAAATGACTTCCTTTGCAGGGGCCAATGGGGCCATGCAATCCCCCACCGGCTCATTCGGTAAATTTGCCGCTGGTGGTGCTGTAGCTGAAGGGGCTGTCAAAGGTGCCGATTGGTTAGAAAAACGCATCCAAGGCAGTTTTGATATGGTGTTTGTGCCTGCAAGTTTAGCTATTTGCGTGGGCAAAAACTGCCATTACCAACCCAATCATATGTCATTACACATCACTAAAACCATCAACCTAGATAAAGAACCCAACGGGAGAGTCCTCGATTATGGTCAATTACAAACGCACATCCACGATACTAGCCTGCGCTAGCATGCTTATTTTAAGCGCCTGTTCATCCCACGTAACCTCCGGCAACGTGCCTGAAGCGGGGTTAACCGTGAGTCAACTCTATCACCAAAGTTTAGATGAAAGTTGGACCGCGCCTCACTATCGGGTGAAACCTATCGATTCTGCTAGTTTAGGCTATGACGGATATACGCGAACAGCTGCCAATGAAACAGAAATGCTATTTAAGCCCTTGGATAACCCCAGTATTCCAATGTTCATCTACCCACATGTGGCTTTAATTGGGGATGAACAATTATTAAAGCCTGGTTATACCACAGCGTTTTTTCTCTACAAGCAAAACCAATTTGCACTGGCCAGTGAGCGATATTAAATGAGTATTATTAAGTCGGTGACAGATTGGTTGGTGGGGGAAGCGACTGCTACCCCTATTAAAGTAGTTAGTGTGGCTAAAGGCTATCAGCCTCAAGGTCCATCATTACCAGATCATCTTGCCTGTGTTGATTTTTGTGATGAGAAAAATATCTTTTTACTCAATGATGGCATCAGTGTCGGCAGTGGCTTTGAATTAGGATCAATTGCAGCGGAGGCAGCAACCCCACTTCATTTACAAAATGTTTTTGAAAAAATTCGTGATACCTTGGCCCACGTGGTACCGCTTCATCAAGATGATCCTTGGGTTATGCAGATGTATGTGCAAGATGAGTATTCACATGCGGGCATTCTTCAGCACATGGAAAATGCAATTGACCCCGAACACTTAAAAACCGCCTTCACTCAAGACTATCTCGCACGATTAGGCGATCTCTTCTCTAAAATGTCGCGCCCTGAGGGTTTATTCCTCGACCCCAAAACAGACATGCCGTATCGTGCACGCCTTCGACGAATTCGGGTATTATTTTACCGCAGCTACAACGCCATTAAAACAACGCGCGAAGCAGCTATCATTGAACATGAAGAAGTCATCGCACAAATTGCATCTAAATTGCAATCACCAGGACTCACGCTAAAACGCTTAACAGGTAAAGCCTATTACCATTGGTGGGTCACTTGGTTTAATCCAGAGCCAGCACTTGCCCATGGCGATGTGCAGCAATTATTACAACAATTTCCATATCCTGAAAACAATAAACCTGCGGGCTTCACATTGCCGCAGAATGTGTTTTTTACCCATCCTGAAACTGATGATAAAGGCTTTGTCTTTGATGGCATCAAGCACCGTGTGCTTTATGTTGATGGCTTAAAAGAAGCGCCTGAGATTGGATTGCTATCCCGTGAAAAACCCCAAGCAAACCCTAAGCACCGTTATGCCCTACTGGCTAAATTGCCCGAAGGGGCTATCTATACCATTCAAGTAACATTTGCCAGCGATGAAGCACTCGACGCTCATTTAATGCGAATTGAAAAAGGCGTGATTGGCACAAGCCTTAAACCGTCGGAAGTTCGTGAAGACATTAAAACAGCGCGTGATGAGTTGGCTACTGGCAATCGGTTATTTTGGGTTAATCAAGCCATCTATTACAAGGCCGCAACAGAAGAACGTGCCATACAAATTGAAAAAGACTTACAAGCACTTTTTACAGATGCCAAAATACCATTGATTGCATCAAAGTTTGATGTCCATCCCATTAACAGTTACTTAAACGCCCTGCCCTTTAATTTCGAACCCCATTTTGCCCGCCTTCACTTGCGATTTGATAGGCTGGTGTATGCCTCAGAACTTGCAGCTCTCCTGCCTATTTATGGTCGAAACCAAGGCGCCAAACATCTCCCCTGCTTTACATTTTTTAATCGCTTGGGCGAACCTGTCTTTTTTGACATTTTGCACCATGATTTTATCAGCCAAAATTCCCACATGGCACTTTTTGCCAATTCTGGTGGAGGAAAATCAGTCGCTACTGGTTGGATGATCAACTCACTCATGGCGACCAAAAATGCCCGTATTGTGCTGTTTGAAATGGGAAATTCATTTGATCGCATTCTCATCCATTGCCGCGAAAAAGGTAAAATCACAAAGCAACTTTTATTAAGCAACCAAAAGGATAAAGCAGTCCCCCTTAATCCTTTTTGTGAAGCCTACAAAGCCATCCCTGAAATCACTGATAATTTAAGTGATGAGGTGGCTGAAATGATGATGGCCCTCAAATCCAATTTAAACGAACCAGCCAGCCCTAGTGATGATGACTCGCGTAGTTACTTAGCTGAATTATCTTTGGCTTTACGCACCATGATTACTGAAGCAAATGAGCGAGAAGAAAAACGTTTTACTCTGGCTGATGAAACCTTGTTAATTGAAATCCTAACCGATGCAATCCTCACCTCCTATCATGCCGATGTGCCGCAAATGCTAACAGAACATGTTTTAGCCGCCTTTGCGAGACGCCTTGATAAAGAAGAAGTCCCTCGTAAAAAAGACAGGATTCTAGACATGCATGACCGATTAAAAAGTTACGTAATTAATAGCAATAAATCGCGATTTTTTAATGTACCAACTGAACCCCTTGGCGAGTTTGATATTTTCCATATCGATATCTCAGCCATTAAAGATGACAAGGGTAAATTAGCGCTTGTAATGGTATCGCTTCTGCCGCGCATTCTTGCGATGGCTGAAGCAAGCCAACAAGATAACCGCCCCACCTTTCTTTTCTTAGATGAATCCCACATTCAATTTCAAATTCCATCGATTGTAACCAGCGCGCTTTTAATCGCTAAAGTTGCTCGTAAATTAGGCTTATGGTTAGTCCCTATCACCCAAAATGTCGCTGATATGAATTCAGAAAAAGCCACCAAGATTTTATCCTTAATTGAAACTTGGATTTTATTAGGGGTGGATGAAAAAGAATTGGCGGATGTCCAAAAGTTTAAACAATTAACGCCTGAACAAATCGCACTTATCCGCGATATTGATTCAGTAAAAGGATTATATGCCGAAGCAGTGTTGTTAGGCTCGCGCTACCAAGGCCTATTTCGTGGCATCCCACCCCGTTACCTATTAGCCCTACTGCTCAATGAAAAATCTGAAAAAGCCGAACGACACCTCCTGGAGAAAACACATGATGTACTTAAAGCCGCTGAAATGGTTGCTGAAAAGCTGGAAAATAATACTTCACACTCCAATGATCGCGTTTGTTTTTATGATGATTAGCACTACACATGCCGAAAGTGTAAAACCTCCTCATCCCATCAATACCCTGGCGCTAACGGCACGTGTCTTGGAAAAGACCTTTCATAACACCCGTTATCGCATCATTGGGGCCTGCCTTTGGGCGAAAAAATTTCCACCGAGCTTTGAGACAGGCCCTAGTATCGAACAATATTTACCAGACTTGGTGGTCACCGTTTCAAATCAAGCAGGCGCTAATCCTTGGCAAGAAATAGGGTTGATGTTTGAAAATAAATTAGCCCTCAAAGGTTATCAAACTGCCTTTAGAGAAGCATTAGGTTTACCGTTTGATGTGGGCGATGGCTCAGGACAACTAACACCCCTTCATCTAAATGAAGAGCGCACTCGCATTGTGAGTGTATTTGGGAGTCCTGCAGGATTATACCGCCTGCCAAAAGTGACGCATCAACCTGAAACACGCTTTGCTAAACCCTATTATTCGAGCCTTGCAGATGCCGTGAGCGATAGGACGGAAGCCGGTGAAATTGCCTACATGGCAACTCATCCTCATCTTTTAATAGGCCATGAAATAGGCACACTTAACAATCATTGGGGGCAAGAAATCCCTCGGATAATGCGAGTGACGCAACCTTCTCGATTTAGAGCCTCAGTGGTCGTTGCCATGCATGCAGCCGATATTGTCACCAACCAACAGAGCCTGCATATGGCCCTGCCCACACAAAATACTTGTGGATCCAATTGTGTTGTATCCAATGTCATCTACGACCCCAAACAAGAACGTGTGCTTTGGCAAGAGGTTTATCCTAATAATCGCATGATTAAACCAGGCGACCCATTAGATTTTGGGGTGGCAGATGATGAAAAAGGCAATGGTAATTATATCTTTGTTATTTGGCGCAAATACCGCGGATGCGTCAAACAGAGTGGGAGATTAGTCCATGGATTTCCAAATGTCGGTAAACCTCAAAAACGATAAGGCTCAAATATGAAACGAATGCTTCTTTTATTATTAATTTCAAATATGGCATCAGCCTCCATACTGCCCATGCAGTCTGATTACTATTATAAATTGGGTGGGGATTCTGATATTTACGTGCCCCCTGTGAACCGTGACCAAGTGGTTACCATCGGTGGCAATGTTAATACTGGGATGGGGCTTAACTGCAATCTATTTAATCCTGTGGTATCCATCTCCAACACATTCTTGGATTTAAAAAATTCAGTCAGTGGCATTCCAGCTGGTGTCATCGATAGTTTAAAAGGCTCGGTTGCAGGGTTCCCCATGTATAAACTCCAACAAGCAATGCCCGGCTTATACAACATCCTACAAAATACAGCTTTCAGCGCCCAAAACGAATTTTCTTTGAAAGTGCAGGATTGCCAAGCTGTGAAACAAACTTTAGAAGAAGGTAAATCACCGGTTAGCAGCATTTTATCGGTATCTGATAGCCAGGGATGGATAGATGCCGTTAGTCGTACACGACAAGGCGAACCTGTTGACATCACCAAAACCGCCAAAGATATCGCCAAAAATGGGGATGATTATGGCTTACCGTGGGTGCACCGCTCAGAGGGTAACTCAGGCGGTCGCTTACAAAAACCAATCCAAGTGATTAATGATGTTGTAATTGCAGGCTATAACCTTTTATTAAGCCCTTCACGAACCCTTGATAATATTGACCCGCCTGAGGCAAGCGCTGCAAAAGCAAGTCATTTTGTAACTTTCTGGCCAAAGCCCACGGATGCCGCTCTTTGGGCTGTCATGGTGTTAGGCGATATTCAAGTCAGTCATAAAAAAGATGCTGATTCACGTAAGAATAAAGCGGGCGTTGGGCTCGCCACCTTATTGCAAAGTTGCCCTAAAACCGCCAGCAGTAAAACGTGTGCCGTTAATGTTGCCAATTACGTCTGGCAATTAGTAGACAAAAAAGTCCCCTTAATTGAAGCCAATCTTCGAAAACTTGCTGCATCCAATATCCTTATCACCGATGACATCATCTTAAGCATCCAACGCATGCCCCGCGAGCAACAAGTCTTAACCGTTGCTAAATTAAGTGAAGAAATTGCCATTCAAAATTTACTCGATGAAGCAATGATGCTGCGCCGTCTTTTACAAGCTGGGGGCCAAATCCAAGAAGTGCAAAACCTAAAACCCGCACACACCATGGTGAGTAGTGCCTTAAAAAAACTTGACCATGACATTCATGCACTTTCATTTGAAAGTGAGATGCGTAAAAAAATGATGGGACAAACCTTAAAGCTCATTATGAAATTACGCGCCAATGACATGGCCAATAGCACCCCAGGTGAAGACCATGAGCAAGCGTTCGTTAAAAACGGTGCTGTCTATCGTACTGGAGAAATGAAATGATTGTATTTAGCCCGCTAAGTCTTTACACCACCTATCTGGGTTGGCAACACTATGACGTGCTCTTTGATGCCTTATGGCAAACAGGACTTTTATATATTGGCTTTCTTGTCATAGGCTTTCGTTTCTTAAAAAACGTACTGGCACCGGCGGGATCAACCCAACAGGCAACAGATTATGCGCTGAATCACTTTCTTTATGAACTTGCCATCGCGGTTTTAATCTGCAGTCTCTTTGTCTACCCCTGCGTGCCTTTAGAGCAAAAAGGCTTATCGTTTAAGCCGCTTTGTACCATGAAGAAAAACGATACTCTTCATACATCCACCATCAAAGACAGTGGCACGACCTATGATGAAGCCTTTGCCGACTTGCTCACCAATCAAGTCAAAATCCCGATTGGATTTTCCATCCTACAAAATTACATTTCAAGCCTTACCTATGGTCTGATGAAAGTCACGGGTTGCACTGATAGTTTGCATGCTATTCAAGGCGATCTAGTCTCGACTTATATTCCAACCGATCTACGCCAACAAGCCTTGCAGTTTCACAAGCAATGCTTCATTGAAGCCCGCAACACCTATTTAAATGAACCGCACGATGAAGCTGAAACCAAACGGATAGCAACCATTTTAAAACGCCATGGGGGAGAAGAAGATTTGAACTGGGTGGGATCGAAAACCTTTCGTACCTTGTATTACACCAAAATGACCGCTCGAGAACCTGTTGCAGGATTTCCATTTGAGAGCTATCCCAGTCCCAATTTTCAACAAGCCGCCAAAGACGACCCAACCATCAGAACCCACATGCCCGTTAACGGCTACCCAACATGCAATCAATGGTGGAAGAAGATTCGTGCAGATTTAGTCAAGGCTTCCGAAAAAGCCGGTTACTTTGATAAACACATCGGCAGAATCGATGTAGCCAATCGGGTCTATGCTTACAAAGCCAAACATAAACTTGCCTGGAATTCAGATATCACGCCAGAAGATTACATCGCAAAAATACTGTTACAAGACAGCCGCGACATGCAAATCAAAAGTGCTCAATCTCTTATTGATCCGACAAATAACAGCGTAGGTACAATGCTTTCACGCGGGTTAGTCAATGCCACTCAATCCTTAAAATCATGGACATCAACACCACTGAAACGCGAAGCCACCTTGCAAACTCTTCCGGTAATGCACGCGTTTTTCTATTTCTTCCTTATTATTTTCACACCTATCGTACTTGCCTTAAGCGGTTATAGCCCACGTGCATTAGGTAGCATCTGTGGTTTGTTTATCGTCACCATTTTACTGCAATACATCTGGCACCTGGTGGGATTTGTAGAAAAAAGCGTGCTCGACCCCATGGGTGAGAATGACACGGTGGCGGCCATGCGGAACATGGCGGTGCTCTTTTACATCATTGCCCCAGGTCTGCTGCTTAAATTATCGAGTCATTTTGGTGGAGAAGCGGGCGTAGCACTTTCCGGATTACTCACCGCATCAAACCAGGCAGCAAACGAAAGCGCTGAGTCAAGCGTCCAGCTTGTTAAATCAAGCGCTAGAATGTTAGGAAAATAGCATGATAAAAAAATTATTTAGGTCGAGTGGCTATCAGAAATTCATCCAACGAAATATCGCCTTTCTCATAAAGATCGTGCGCCTCAAGCGCGCCATAAATAGAAGTTTTCTTTTTCTTGGCAGTAAGAGATGTATCACAAACCACCTCAATGACCAGCAGCATCAATCTCAACAACATTTTTCCGACACTCAATATAATATCCATGAGGATTCATCCCAATGTTAAAAAAATACGCTCAATACTCTATTATAGGCATAATTCAATTAGCAGCACTAGCCATCTTAATGCTATTGATTGTGCCCCTCTTTCTTAAAAACACAGGCACCCTAAGCCACTGGCATGAATTTTTTATACGCTTTCGAGTCTTGTTTTTCTTAAGCCACGCCCTATTTTATATCGCTCTTTATTGCTCATGGCCACGCATTTTCCAATACCTAGCTAATCGCCAACCAGAGCCTCCTACAGTAAACCAAATTAGAAATGTCATGCACGCAAGAAACTACCTCATTGGCACATTCTTGTTGTTTGAACTCTTAAATCTAATGAGATAGAAAAATGCGTCAATACCCCGTTGAAAATCTATTGCGAGAGGCTACGGAAATTTATTCTGCACTAACCTTATTATCACTTTCGGCACTCACATGGTCGGCTCCTAGCCTACTATTGCTAACCAACGACATGGGAAATTACTCCACATTAGGCTTAAGTGCTTTAGGCAGCTATCGTGCTTTACAAGCCTATCGAATCAAACGCTATCATCGACGCTTGTTACGGATGCCCTACTATGCCATGTCAACTATTGAGGTGCCTCTATCCAAACGATGGCTTTTTATAGGGCGGGGATTTCGTTGGCTTCCCCGACATACGCAACGCTTACATCAAATCAAACAAGTTCAAAATGAAGCTTTTCTGCAACGAAGCAAGTTGATGCAAGCGATTACACACTATTGCAATCACCACGAATCAACACGACTGGCTAAGCTATTTCGTTTACCGCCGGATGTGGGTGGACAAGCCTACCTTCATGGTTTAGGCGATGAAGACAAGCCCATCTTTATCCCTCAAAGCGTTAGAGCAGGCCACACCTTTGTCGTAGGCACAACTCGAGTTGGTAAAACACGATTAGCGAGCCTTCTCATTAATCAAGACATTCGAAATAGCGATGCCATTATTGTGGTGGACCCAAAAGGTGATCTTGAGCTAGTGCGTGATATGTATTCCGCATGCCGTGCCGCCAATCGCCTGGACGATTTTCGGATCGTACACTTAGGCTTTCCTGAATTATCAGCCCACTACAACCCTCTTAAGAATTACGACCAAGTCAGCGAAGTGGCCACCCGAATCACCGATGCAATATCTGCTGAAGGTGAAGGCAAGCAATTCGCTGCATTCGCTTGGAAATACGTCAATATCGTCGCCATCTGCCTTGAAGAAATGCAAGAATCCATAACCTATAAATCCATCGCCTTTTACATCAGCCGCCTTGATCAATTACTAATGGCTTATGCAGATACGATACTCCCACAGCGTTTCCCAGATTATCATGACAAAATTGATCAAATCATTGCCAACGATTGTCGAATCGACAAACATGGCCGCAGCAATCCACCCATGGAGCGCGCTAAAGCCGTGGCTCATTACCTAAAAGAACACATCACCAACACAATCACTTCAGGCAATGTAGAAAGCTTACATGATCAAATCTTAATTGATCTCTTTGATGCAGCAACCCTTGATAAACATTATTACGATAAAATCACCGCAAGTGTTGGCCCAGTCCTATCTGAAATCAACAAAAGCAACGCCTCCAGCACGTTTTCATTTCACAAGTCCTCGCGTGAAATTGAATTAATGGATGTGATCAAACAAAAGAAAGTCGTATACATCGGTCTTGATAGCCTAACCAACCCGAATGTAGCCCAAGCGGTAGGCAAAGCCTTTCTATCCGATCTCGTTTCCACAGCTGGAAAAATCTATAAAGAAAGCAATGCCAACTACCGATTGAATTTACACTGCGACGAGCTCTCAGAAATCATTCAAAACTCCTTTGTAAAAATCCTCAATAAGGCAGGCGGTGCGGGATTTCAAGTCACAGCTTACGCCCAAACCAAACAAGATTTAGAGGTAGCCCTCGGATCACGCGCTATGGCTGAAGTCACTGAAGGTAATTTAAATACGTTGATTATCTTACGGGTCAAAAATGAAGAAACGGCCAACCTATTGATAAATATCCTACCCCAAGTCGGTGTTATAGGTCACACCCAAGTCTCTATGGTCAACGACACCCCACATGGTGAAGACGGTGTGTATTTTAATACCACCAATGAAGACCGCGTGCAAACCAGTGCTGTTCCAATGATTGAGGTGAATGACATTATTTCACTCCCTAAAGGCCAAGCATTTGTATTGGTCAATGGCGGTGAGCTTTATAAAGTGAGGATTCCATTACCGATCAATGATGGCTTAGCACCAACTGATATTACGAGCGTAATACACAAAATCAATCAACTCGAAGGAAAGTAAAAATGAAAGCAAGCATTGAACTTACATTAAGAACACGCGAAGTATTCAAATTATTTGAACGAAAAATCAACGGTGATAGACTTTTTATGAATACCGTATTACACAAATTTAACAAGGTAATGAATCTACGCAAACAACCCACCGGATTAACCACCTATCATCAAATGGTGCAAACAATGCTTACACTCACCCAGCAATTTACTGACGAAATCAATCGTTTTGAAGAAATCTTAGAAAAAAGAAGGGATTTAACCAATAAAAAAATCAGCTTTCTTACCCAATACCCTACGGCGATTATCGTAAATAACCCTCTAAGTATGCACCTGGTCGAGTTTATTGAAATTTATGACAGGCTGGTAGCCCTAATGAAACTACTTCACCTTGCAGACTGTTTTACTACAGAAAATGACTACTACGCCAACATCAAACGCATCCAAACACAAGCAAATAAAATGTTAAGCAGCATTTTACTTGCACCCCAAATTAAAGAATCCGTTATATAAACAGCGCATTATTGAACAAAAAATGGGTTGAAGTGGACCCTGTAGTAATTTTAAAACACTGCCCACATCTGATACAATGCAAATAGTTTTTCAAATACGAGGCTGTAATGTTTAAATTCGTAGCTGGAGCGGTAGGCCGTTCATCCACATCCGTTTCATTGATACCACATAGTCTATTTAATACTGCACGCTATTTATCCGCAAAAAAAGACGCGTTATTTACCGCAATACAAATTGATGCAATTAATTACATTAATTTTAAAAAAATAGATCCGCGTATCAAGAGTGATGGGATGTGGCAAGAGACAATGCCCATGCGAACTCGCATTTATGTTCCAAAGGATTGTGCTGAAGATATTATTTCCAAATTAAAAGGACGCCGCAATATCTTAAGGTTGTTGTCTATCAATACGTTGGAAGAAGAATCAGCACCAATAATGAAACAATAGGTCCACCTCAAATAAGACAGAAAACAATCATCTGATTTCCCTATCTCAAAAGCAGAGAGTACTCACTATGTACTATAATATCATGGGAATCCTTAAAAGGTTGAGGTTATCATTATGGGAAAAATTGTTCATGAAGAACTAATAAAATTTGGCATATTGCTTGGATATGTACGTACAGGCGATAAAGGACAACTTGAAGGAATCTGCACTGGTTTTACATATGCTTGGTTAGATGCTGCTCTCATTGGCGATACAAAGCTATTTGAGAGTCGCATTTCAAGAATATTGGAAGAAAAAAACTTACCTGAAAAAATCAATGCCGTTAGAGAAAAAGTAAAACAGCATGAAGTATTAACAGATAACGATTTAGATTTACTCGAAGTACTTGGTTTTTATGAAAAAATTACTTTATATCAGTATACTCAAGATTTTTCTCGCGAATCCCCCTCAATTTTTAATAGGCCACTTGAACAATATGATATTGAGCCACTATCTCAATTTGCATCATCCAAGAAACTGGAAGAGCTAGGTGGAATAGTACAGGTATATTCTGATCTGGGTATTTATACAGAGGAAGAAGTAGCGACTTATCTAGACAACATTGCTCAGTCTATAAATTCTCTGACTTATGAAACGAAGACTGCCATTGGGTTTGTTTTATCTAGCAAGCGGCATACCATTGGATTAACATATGATGTGACATTGAAGCACTGGACTTTCATGGATATTAACCAGTGGCCACCCAAAACGTACGTGATGCAGGATACAAAACATCTTGCGAAAGCACTTTTCCATGGATTTCGGGCGCCTAAAGATTATATTGTACTGAGTACAACAACTATCACTACAGGTAACGATCAAAAATGCAGTCTCTTGGCTGACAACTTAAAAATACTAGCAGAAGGTCGTCCAATAACCAAAAAATCATATGAACAACAAGCCAATACAAATTTACTCAGTGTAGCGGTAGTGCGTGGTAATTTACGGGTAATAGTCGAGCTAGGAAAAGCCGGGGTTGACTTTAATACATTAGATAGTGATGGATCCATCCCTCTCCATTCCGCAATAAGAGATAACAATATTCAAATCGTGGCTG